>JAJXVK010000002.1:4043-35422 GCA_021782155.1 Pseudomonadota bacterium | reverse complement strand
TTGCCCATCGGTCCGCGACCTGCATACCTTCGACGGGCCGGGATCGTTACCACCATTTCTCCGGCCTGGCGGTAAACCCTGCCCGCTGCTCGATCGCGAGGCCGGCATTGAGCACGCCCTGCTCGTAGAACGGCTTGCCGATGATCTGGAGCCCCAGCGGCAGGCCTTCGCGGTTGAGGCCGCCCGGCACGCTCATGGCGGGAAGGCCCGCAAGGCTTGCGGGCACCGCGAACACGTCGTTGAGGTACATCGACAACGGGTCGCTGGTCTTGTCGCCGAGGCCGAACGCCGCGCTCGGCGCGGTGGGCGCGAGGATCACGTCGCACTGGCTGAAGGCGTCCCTGAAGTCGCGGCTGATCAGCGTGCGGACCTTCTGCGCCTGCGTGTAATAGGCGTCGTAGAAGCCCGCCGATAGCACGTAGGTGCCGATCAGGATGCGGCGCTTCACTTCCGCGCCGAAGCCTGCTTCGCGGGTCGCGGCGTACATGTCCTGCAGGTTCGCGCCCTCGGGCAGGTCGCGCAGGCCGTAGCGCACGCCGTCATAACGCGCGAGGTTCGACGAAGCTTCCGCGGGTGCGATGATGTAGTAGGCGGGCAGCGCATACCTGGTATGCGGCAGCGAGATATCGATGATCTCGGCGCCCGCGTCCCTGAGCCAGGCGACGCCATCGTCCCACGACTTCGCGACGTCGGCGTCCATCCCGTCCATGCGGTATTCGCGCGGGATGCCGACCTTCCTGCCCTTGAGGTCGGCGGTGAGGCCCGCTTCCCATTCGGGGACGGGCAGGTTCAGGCTGGTTGCGTCCTTGGGATCGAAGCCGGCCATCGCCTCGAGCATGATCGCGCAGTCGCGCACGTCGCGCGCCATCGGCCCCGCCTGGTCGAGCGAGCTGGCGAAGGCGACGATGCCCCAGCGCGAGCAGCGCCCGTAGGTCGGCTTGATGCCCGCAATGCCGGTGAAGGCGGCAGGCTGGCGGATCGAGCCGCCGGTGTCGGTGCCGGTCGCCGCCGGGCACAGCCGCGCCGAAACCGCCGCCGAGCTGCCGCCCGAGGAACCGCCCGGAGCGAGTGCGGCGTTGCCGCCGTCGTTGCGCCGCCACGGGCTGATGACGTTGCCGAAATAGCTGGTCTCGTTCGAGGAGCCCATCGCGAACTGGTCGAGGTTGAGCTTGCCCAGCATCCCCGCGCCCGCGTCCCACAGCTTCTGGCTGACGGTGCTCTCGTATTCGGGCGTGAAGCCTTCGAGGATGTGGCTCGCCGCGGTGGTCTGCACGCCGGCGGTGGCGAACAGGTCCTTCATGCCGATCGGCACGCCGCCCATCTTGCCCAGCGGCTGGCCCGCCGCGCGCTTCGCGTCGGTCGCGCGCGCCGCCTCGAGCGCCCTTTCGGGCGTGGCCACGATGAAAGCGTTGAGCGCGGACTGCGCGGCGGCGATATTGGCGTTGAACGCCTCGGCCGCTTCGACGGCGGTGAAGTCACCGCCCGCAACACCGTCGCGGATCGCCGCGACGCCGAGTTCGGTAAGGTCGGTCATTTACTCGATCACCTTGGGCACGCCGAAGAAGCCGTGTTCGGCGGCGGGGGCGTTGGCGAGCACCTTGGCGCGGATGCCGCCGCCGGTCAGCGGATCGGCATTCACCACGTCGTCGCGCAGGCGCAGGTGGTTCTGGATCACCGCGGTCATCGGTTCGATCCCCTCGACATCGACTTCGCCGAGCTGTTCGACCCAGGCGAGGATGCCGTTGAGCTCGGGCACCATGGCCTCCAGCTCGTTCTCGGATAGCTTGATGCGGGCCAGCGCGGCGATCTTGGCCACGGTGGCGGTGTCGACGGACATGGTTGGACCTTTCGGGCAGGCAGCCTGACGTGCGAGCGGCGCTAGCATCGCCGCCGCCGGCCATCAAGCCGGGGCAGCGTGCATTTCAGGCCCGGATCAGGGCTTGGGTGCGGGCATGGGGGGCGGCATCGCGCCGCCGCTTCCGCCGCCCTGCTGCTGCATCTGCATCTGCATCTGCTGCATCGCCTGGAGCTGCTGGGCGTTCATGAAGTCGATCAGGTCGATGTCGAACACCAGGTCGCTGTTCGCCGGAATCACGACCTTGCCCGATCCGTCCTTCTTCTCGTCGGCGCCGTAGCCGAGGTTCGCGGGGATCTCGAGGCGGTAGGAGCCGCCCTTCTGCATCCGCTCGAGCCCTTGCGCGAAGCCGGGGATCATCTGCGCCAGCGGCAGCGCGGTCTTTTCGCCGCGGTCGAACTCGGTGCCGTCGGCGAGGCGGCCGACGTAGTTGACCAGCACGACGTCCTCGGCGGTGGGCGATGCGCCCTCGCCCGCCTTGAGCGTTTCGACCACGAGGCCGTGATAGCGCGCGGCGAAGGCGACGCCGATCGCCAGCGCGATGGCGATGATCACCCCGATCCAGATCTTCGTGACGCTGCCCTTGGCAACGGGCTGCAGCGGAACGCGGGTAATCTCGGCCATGAAAGTCCCTCGGGAATTGCGCGAATTCTTGATGCCCGGACGTGCGAAGGGCGCCGGCCCGGCCAGCGCCCTGATGGCCCAAGCGGGCCCTTGCTACAAGCGGATTTGGCCCGGCAAGTGGATTTGGCCGCGCCGTGGCGCGACCGCTACCGCTTACTTGCCGCCGTCGCGCTCCACGCGCTTGCGCTCGAGCTTGCGCGCACGGCGAACCGCGGCGGCCTTTTCGCGCGCGCGCTTTTCGCTGGGCTTCTCGTAGTGACGGCGCAGCTTCATCTCGCGATAGACGCCTTCACGCTGGAGCTTCTTCTTGAGCGCGCGAAGGGCCTGGTCGACGTTGTTGTCGCGAACGAGAATCTGCATAAACCGCTGTCACCTCAAACAAAAACTGCGGAAACGCGCCAATCATGCTGGCACCGCGCTTCCCCGATAGAAACGAAATACGGCCGAATCCCCAAGGGAATCGGCCCCGAAAACCGCCGGGCGGCTAGCACCGCGGACCGGCGAATGCAAGATGCAAGCACCTTGCGACCGCATTTGCCATAGCATTTCCCGGCACCTTTCGCAAATCGCGCGCGGCGGCTAAGGCGTGGCCAATGGCAGTTCCTTCACCAACCATCGCCTCGCTGATCGTCGCCGTCGGCGGCAGCATCGGCGCCGCGGCGCGCTACAACGCCGGTCGCTTCGTCGGCCACCTCGTTGGGGTCAACGCGGCGTTTCCCTGGCCCACGCTGACCGTCAACGTCGTGGGCAGCCTGCTCATGGGCCTGCTCACCGGATGGCTCGCGCGCCACGGCGACCCGGGAGAGACCTGGCGCCTGCTGCTGGGCGTTGGCGTACTCGGCGGCTTCACCACGTTTTCCTCGTTCAGCCTCGAGCTGGTTCTGCTGGTCGAGCGCGGGCAGCCCTCGCTGGCGGCCATCTATGCGGCGGTCTCGGTGGCGGCGGGCATCGCAGGGCTGTTCCTCGGCCTGATGGTCATGCGGGCCGCGGCATGAGCGGGCCCGCCAACCCGGACGAGGTGCCCCAGTTCACCGTCGGCCCCGACGACGACGGCGTGCGGCTCGACCGCTGGTTCAAGCGAAACTTGCCGCAGGTCGGTTTCGCAACGGTCTCGCGCTGGGCGCGAACCGGGCAGCTGCGCGTCGACGGCAAGCGCGCCGACCCGGCTGATCGCCTGGCCGCGGGTCAGGTGCTGCGCGTGCCGCCCGCAGGCAGCGCTCCGCAATCGAGCGCCAAGTCCGCCCGCCAGCGCCGCCCGCTGAGCGACGACGAGGTCGCGCTCGCCGAATCGATGGTGCTGACCAAGGACCGCGCCGCGATCGTGCTCAACAAGCCGCCGGGCCTTGCCACGCAGGGCGGCAGCGGCACCTTCAGCCATGTCGACGGGCTGCTCGACGCCTATGCCGGCGAAGGCGAGCCGCGCCCGCGCCTCGTCCACCGGCTCGACAAGGACACCTCCGGCGTCCTCCTCATCGCGCGCACGCCGGGCAGCGCGGCGTTCTTTTCGAAGCGCTTCTCGGGCCGCTCGGCGCGCAAGATCTACTGGGCGCTGGTGGTCGGCGTGCCCGAGATCGCCGACGGGCTCATAGACTTGCCGCTCGCCAAGCAGCCGGGCACCGGCGGCGAGAAGATGATGGTCGACGAGAGCGGCCAGGGCCAGACCGCGCGCAGCCGCTACCGCGTGATCGACCGCGCGGGCAACCGCGCCGCATGGGTGGAGTTGCAGCCGCTCACCGGCCGCACCCATCAGCTGCGCGTCCACATGGCGGCGATCGGCCACCCGATCGTCGGCGACGGCAAGTACGGCGGACAGGGCGCGTTCCTCACCGGCTCGATCAGCCGCAAGATGCACCTCCACGCGCGCCGCCTGCGCATCGAGCATCCCGAAGGCGACCACATCGATGTGACCGCACCCCTGCCCGACCATTTCGCGGCGAGCCTGGCGCAATTGGGTTTCGACGAGGCTGATGGCGACATCGTGCTCGAACCGGTCAGGGACGTGCCCGAAAGGACCGCGCAGAAGCAGGCCGCCAAGGCCCACGCCAAGCAGTACCGCAAGGAACGGCGCGGTGAGCGGCGCAAGCGCAGCGAGGCGCCGCCTTCGGGCCGCTCCGCGCCGCGCGGCAAGCCGCCGCGAGGGAGCGGCGCCAAGCCCGGGGCCAGGCCCGGCGCACCGAAGGGAAAGCGCTGATGCATCCTGACCCCGCCTTCCGCATCGAGGACCGCGCGCTGTTCGAGGCAATGGTCGACCAGATCGGCTTCGGCATGGTCTTCCTCGAAACCCCCGACGGCCCGCGCGTCGCGCACACCCCGCTGCTCTCGACCGGCGACGGCGCGGTGCAGTTCCATCTGGCGCGCGGCAATGCCCTTGCAAGGCACATTGACGGCGCCAACGCGCTGGTGCTGCTCAACGGGCCCGACGGCTATGTCTCGCCGCGCTGGTATGCCGAGCCCGACCAGGTGCCGACGTGGAACTACGTCTCGCTGGAGATGGAGGGCCGCGTGCGGCGGATGGACCAGGACGGGCTCTACGGGCTGCTCGAGGCGCTTTCGAACCGCAACGAGGAACAGGTGCTCGAAGGCGAGCCCTGGACCATCGACAAGATCGACGAAAAGCGACTGCGCCAGATGATGGGCGCGATCGTCGGCTTCGAGATGGAAGTCGTCGCCTGGCGGCCGACCTTCAAGCTCTCGCAGAACAAGCCCGCCGAGGAACGCGAGCGCGTGGCGCAGGGGCTCGAGCGCGAGGGCGCGACCGCGATCGCGCAGATGATGCGCACGCTGGTTGGCACCGGGCGGGTTTCGTGAGCCTGCGCCTCGCCATCTTCGACTGCGACGGAACGCTGGTCGACAGCCAGGCCGACATCTGCGCCTCGATGGACGAGGCGTTTGCGCTCGCCGGGCTGACCCCGCCCGACCGCACCGCCACGCGGCGCGTCGTCGGCCTGTCGCTGACCGAGGCGATGCGCCGGCTCCATCCCGGAGGCGAGGATGAGGCCCATGCGCGGCTCGCCAGCCATTACCGCGACGCCTTCCGCGCCCGCCGCGAGGCTGGAGCCCTGGCCGAGCCGCTTTACGAAGGCATCGCCGCGCTGGTCGAGGACCTCGTCGCGCGCGGCTGGCTGCTCGGCGTGGCGACCGGCAAGTCCGACCGGGGGCTGGCGCACGTGCTCGCCAACCACGGATTGACGGGGCACTTCGTCACGCTGCAGACCGCCGACCGCCACCCGTCGAAGCCGCACCCCTCGATGATCGAGGCCGCGCTCGACGCAACCGGCGCGGACCGCGCGGCGACCGCGATGATCGGCGACACCGTCTACGACATGGAAATGGCGCGCAACGCCGCCGTGCGGGCGATCGGGGTGTCATGGGGTTACCACGAGACTCACGAGCTGGAAGACGCCGGGGCGGACGCGGTGGCGCACAGCGTTCCCGAATTGCGCAAGTTGCTGGAGGCGATGGAATGACGCCCGGGCGCGACCCCGATCCCGCCCCCGACCCCGCCATCGCCCGCTTCGCCGTTCTGCAGGCGCTCCGCCTGTCGGGCGCGCTGCTGGTGCTGCTCGGCGCGCTGGCGCTGTCCCGCCGCTTCCCGTCGCTCGACGTCATTCCCGAGGTCGCGGCCTATGCGATCATCGCCGTGGGCCTTGCCGACTTCTTCGTGGTGCCGATGCTGCTCGCGCGGCGCTGGCGGAGCCCGCGGCGGTGAAGCGTTTCTGGAAACAGGCTGGCATGCAGCCCGCGCGCGACGGTTGGCAGGCCGCGCTCGACGGGCGCGGGGTCAGGACCGTCGCCGGAGCGCCGCAGATCGTCCCCACCCAAGCGCTCGCCGAAGCGCTCGCCGCCGAATGGGAGGCGCAAGGGCAAGAGGTCGATCCGGGCCGCTTCGTGCTGCGCGACCTCGCCGACTACGCGATCGACGTCGTCGCGCCCGACCATGCCGCCGCGATCGACGCGCTGCTGCCCTATGGCGACACCGACACGCTGCTCTACCGCGCCGATCCCGACGAGCCGCTCTACCGCCGCCAGCAGGCCGAGTGGGAGCCGCTGGTCACCGCCGCCGAAGCGCGGCTGGGCGCCAGCTTCACGCGCGTTTCGGGCGTGCTCCACCGCGCGCAGCCCGAAGCGACCGCCGCGCGGCTGCGGACTGAGCTCGAGACGCTGGGCGCCTTCGACCTCGCCGCGCTGCGCACGCTGGCGGGGATTGCCGCATCGCTGATCGCGGGGCTCGCCGCGCTCGACCCGCAGGCCGACACGGGCGCGCTGTTCGACGCCGCGCACCTCGAGGAAACCTGGCAGGCCGAGCTGTGGGGGCAGGACGCCGAGGCCGAAGCCGCGCGTGCGGCCCGGCGCGCGGCCTTCGTGGCGGCGGCAAGGTTCGCGGCGCTGGCGCGCCGGGCGGCAGGCTGAGTGGAAGGCGGGGCCACCTTCTCGCCCTGCGGGCGATACCGCTATGAACTGATCCGTCGCTGGCAGCCCGGTCCGAGCGTGCTGTTCGTGATGCTCAATCCCTCGCGCGCCGATGCGGAGAGCGACGATCCCACGATCCGCCGTTGCAGCGGGTTCGCACGGCGCTGGGGCTTCGGCGCGCTGACGGTCGCGAACCTGTTCGCCTTTCGCACACCCTCGCCCATCGAGCTGAAGGCTGCTCCGGACCCCGTGGGCGCGGACAACGATTCGACCTTGCAGCGTCTGTCGCGCCAAGCCGATCTCACGATCGCCGCCTGGGGCAACCACGGCCGATTCGGCGGCAGGAGCGGCCAGGTCGCACCTTGGCTTGCCGCGCCCCATTGCCTTCAGGTCACTGCGCTGGGCGAACCGGCCCACCCGCTCTACCTGCGCAGCGATTGCCAACCGTTCCAGTGGGAGCCCGGCGCGTAAGCGGGCCCGGCCATCGCGAAGCTGAGGCTCACCCCGCCCAGTCGGCGACTTCGCCCGCGACCTTGTTCGCCGCTTCGTTGAGCGCCGCCGCAACCGGCGCGGCCTCGGCGCGCACGCCGGGGACCACGTCCTCGAAGCGGCGCGTCATCATCGATCCGTCCTTGCCGCGCTTCACCGCCTCGAAGCGCACCACGGCGGACTGGCTGCGCGCGTCGTAGCCCATGTCGATCAGCCGCCCGCCAAGCTGCGTGTCGGCGCTCGCTACGTCGCCTTCGAGCACGACATGCCCGCCGTGCGCGCGCAGTGTTTCGGCAAGGAGATGCTGGAACAGGTGCGCCGGGCGGTCGACCCAGGTCGCGTCCTTCAGGTAGGCGACCGTACTCGCACTGACCTGCACCGGCACGCGGGTGACCGAAAGCTTCTGGTCGGCCGACGGCTCAAGCACCGCGATCGCGTCGGCGCCCGCGCCCGAAACGGTCGCTCCGGCCGCCACGCTGGCGCTGGGCGTCAGGTCGAGCAGCACCTTGGGCGGCTTGCCCGCGCCCAGGCTGACGCAGCCCGAAAGCGCGAGCGCGGCAATTGGCGCAGCGAAGAGGAGCTTGCTCATCGTGGTTCGGCTCATGGCTTGTAGTCCGGCAGCTTGGGCCCGCCGACCAGCGAGCCCACGCCCTGGTCGCTGACCTTGTTGGTGAGCGCGCGCAGCGCCGCGCTGGTCTGCTTCAATTCGCGGATCGCGGCCTCGGCCTCGGGCAAGGTGGAATCGTTGAGTTGCCGCGCGGCGGGCTGGGTGCTGTCGAGCGTCATCTGCAGCGAATCCGCGGCGCCCTTGGCCGACTTCAACGTGTCGCGCAGCTGCTGGGCGAGGCTCGCGCCCTGGCCATTGAGCAGCGTGTCGGTCGAGTCGGCAACCTTCTGGAAGCTGGTCAGCGTGTAGTTCGCCTGGCGCAGCGTCGCCTGGAGTTCGGCCAGCGTGCGCTTGAGGTCGGGCGCCGTGTCGGCGAGCGTGCCGGTCAGCCGGTCGGTGTTCGACAGGATGCCCGCGATCGACTTCTGGTTCTTGTCCGACAGCGCCTCGGTCAGCCGGTCGCTCAGCGTCGCCAGCCGCTCGAGCAGCAGCGGCGCATTGGCGAGGATCGCGCCGAGCCCGCCCGGCTTGGTCGGAATCACCGGCACACCGTCGGGCCCCGGCTCGGCAATCGGCGGCGCACCCTTGACCGCGCCGTCGAGCTGGACGGTCGAGACGCCGGTGAAGCTGCCCTGAAGCGTGGCGGTGGTGCCCTGGAGGATGGGGATCTTGTCGTCGATCCTGATCCGCACGCGCACGAACTCGGGGTCCCTTGGCCAGAGCTCGATGTCGTTCACCTGCCCGGCGGGAACGCCCGCGAAGGAGACCTGCGAGCCCTTGGCGAGACCATCGACCGACTGCTTGAAGAAGATGTCATAGGTGTTCTGTTCGCCCTGGTTGATGCGCGCGAGCCAGATGATCGCCGCGGCGAGTGCTGCCAGCAGCGCCAGCGTCACCGCTCCGACCCATATGTAGTTCGCCCGTGTTTCCATGGATCGATCTTCGCCCCTTCCCCGGTCCTATGCCCCGCCACCGGCGGACTTGTCCACTGCGTCCTGCGCCGCCCTGGCGGCGCGCACGGCGTCGAAGCGCTTCCTGGAGTCCTTCGCCGCACGGCCGCGCGGTCCGTTGAAGTATTCCTGGATCCACGGATGGTCGAGCGCCAGCAGCTCGGGAATGGTGCCGACCGCGATGACCTTCTTGTCCGCGATCACCGCCACGCGGTCGCAGATCTCATAGAGCGTGTCGAGGTCGTGGGTGATCAGGAACACGGTCAGCGAAAGCGTTTCCTGCAGCTCGTCGATCAGCGCGTCGAACGCGGCCGCGCCGATCGGGTCGAGCCCGGCGGTCGGCTCGTCGAGGAACAGGAGTTCGGGGTCGAGCGCCAGCGCGCGGGCGAGGCCGGCGCGCTTCTTCATGCCGCCCGAAAGCTCGGAGGGATACTTGCTGGTCGCTTCGGCGGGCAGGCCCGACAGCAGCACCTTGTAGCGCGCGATCTCGTGGCGCAGCTCGTCGGAGATCTCGGGATAGAACTCCTTGAGCGGGACCTCGACGTTCTCCGCCACGGTCAGCGTCGAGAACAGCGCGCCGCCCTGGAACAGCACGCCCCATCGCGACCGGATGTCGATGTCGCCGTCCACCAGCGCATCGCCCAGTGGATGGCCGAACAGCTCGATCTCGCCGGCGCTGGGCCGCTGCAGGCCGATGATCGAGCGCATCAGCACCGACTTGCCCGTGCCCGACCCGCCGACCACGCCGAGAATTTCGCCGCGCCGCACATCGAGGTCGAGCCCCTCGTGGACCGCGTGGTCGCCGAACACGTTCTTCAGTCCGCGCACCCGAATCGGGTATTCGCCGGCGTAGCGTTTGGCCGCGTCGTGCAGCTCGCCCGCCACGTGGCCGAGATCGTGCCCTCCGCTCATCCCCAGCCGATCTTGGTGAAGAACACCGCGAAGAACGCATCGAGCACGATGACCATGAAGATCGCCATGACCACCGCGGAGGTGGTGCGCAGGCCCACTTCCTCGGCGTTCGACTTGACCTGCATGCCCTGGTAGCAGCCCGACATCGCCACGATCAGGCCGAACACCGGAGCCTTGGCCAGACCGACCCACAAATCGTGCGTTGGCACGACTTCCTGGATGCGGCTGAGGAAGGTGAAAAAGGGAATCCCCAGCGTAAGCGACGAAAGCACCGCGCCGCCGACGATCGTCACGGCAGACGAATAGGCGCCGAGCAGGATCATCATGAACACAGCGGCCAGCAGGCGCGGCAGCACCAGCGCCTCGACCGGCGAAACGCCGATGGTGCGCATCGCGTCGACCTCCTCGGTCAGCTTCATCGTGCCGAGCTGCGCCGCGAAGGCCGAGCCCGAGCGGCCCGCGACCATGATCGCGGTCATCAGCACGCCCAGTTCGCGCAAGGTCAGGCGCCCGACGAGGTTGACCGTATAGATCTCCGCGCCGAACTGGCGAAGCTGCACCGCACCCTGCTGCGCGACGACGATGCCGATGAGGAAGCTCATCAAGCCGATGATCGGGAGCGAAGTGATCCCCACCAGTTCCATCTGGTGCACCACCGACTTGATGCGAAAACGGCGCGGGTGGCGGATCGTGCCGCCGATGGCGAGGATGATCTCGCCAAGGAAACTGATCACCGCGACCGAGCCGGCGAGCAGTCCCAGGGTCACCTGGCCGACCACGAGCGGCACGCGTTCGACCAGCGGCGGGCGCGGCGCGCTCACGTCCTCGCGGTTGGCGTCGGCCTTGTGGACCGCGTCGATCAGGCGCTGCGCGTTGGTGCTGGCGTTGACGATCCGCGCGCCGAGCCGCCGCGAGAAGCGCCACACGATCCACGCGCCGACCGTGTCGATCTCGTCTACCGCGGCAAGGTCCACCGCCGCGACCGGTCCCTCGACCGCGCGCAGGCTGGCGTCGATCGGGCCGAGCGAGGACACGACCATCGGGCCGCTGAACGCGACTGTCGCGCCCTGCCCGTCGCCATCCCCGCTTCCGGGCACCATGGTGAAATCGGCTAATGCCCGCATCGTGACGGACTAATGGGGGAAAAAGGCCCTAGCGACAAGTGCGGGCAAGCCGGGTGGCGGTCTGCGCTTGCCTGCCCGCACGCGCGCTGGCAAGGCGCAGGCCATGACCGAGCAGCAGCTTTCAAAGACCTTCGAGCCCGCCGAAATCGAGGCGCGCTGGTACCGCCACTGGGAAATGTCGGGACAGTTCCGCCCCGAGCGGCCCGACGCGCAGCCCTTCACCATCGTCAACCCGCCGCCCAACGTCACCGGCTCGCTGCACATCGGCCACGCGCTCGACAACACGCTGCAGGACATCGTGATCCGCTACGAGCGGCTGCGCGGCAAGGACGCGCTGTGGGTGGTGGGCACCGACCACGCGGGCATCGCCACGCAGATGGTGGTCGAACGCCAGATGGAGGCGAAGCAGGACAAGCGCACCAACTACACGCGCGATGAGTTCGTGGAGAAGGTGTGGGAATGGAAGGCGGAAAGCGGCGGCGAGATCACCCGCCAGCTGCGCCGCCTCGGCTGTTCGATGGACTGGTCCAGAGAGCAGTTCACCATGGACCCGCACTTCACCCGCGCGGTGGTGAAGGTGTTCGTCGACCTCTACAACGATGGCCTCATCTACCGCGACAAGCGGCTGGTGAACTGGGACCCCAAATTGAAGACCGCGATTTCCGACCTCGAGGTGGAAACGCGCGAGGTGCAGGGCAGCTTCTGGCACTTCCGCTATCCGCTCGCCGACGGGGTGAAGCTGGCAAGCGGGCAGGACTACATCGAAGTCGCCACCACGCGGCCCGAGACGATGCTGGCCGACATGGCGGTGGCGGTGCATCCGGATGACGAGCGCTACAGGAGCGTTGTCGGCCGCGAGATCCTCCAGCCGATCACCGGGCGGCGTTTCAGGATCGTGGCGGACGAGCATGCCGATCCGGAACTCGGCTCGGGCGCGGTGAAGATCACGCCGGGGCATGATTTCAACGACTTCGAGGTGGGCAAGCGCGCGGGGATCAGGCCCGCCGACATGCTCAACATGTTCGATGCCGAAGCCAACGTGGTGCAGGTTGCCGACGGGATGATCCCCGCCGAGTTCGTGGGGATGGAGCGCTTCGAGGCGAGGAAGCTGGTGGTCCAGCGGATGAAGCAAGCTGACTGCCTGATCCCGCACGTCACGAAAGACAAGGAAGGCAACGAGACGGAAGCCGACGCCGAGCCGCGCACGATCCAGACCCCCTTCGGCGACCGCGGCGGCGTGGTGATCGAACCGTGGCTGACCGACCAGTGGTACGTCGATGCCGAAAAGCTCGCGCAGGCGCCGATGGAAGCAGTCCGCTCGGGCGCGATCGAGATCGTGCCGAAGACCTGGGAGAAGACCTTCTTCAACTGGATGGAGAACATCCAGCCGTGGTGCGTCAGCCGCCAGCTTTGGTGGGGGCACCGGATTCCGGCGTGGTATGGCTCCGACGGCCAGTGCTATGTCGCCGAGACCGAAGAGGAAGCGCAGGCCAAGGCCGGCAGCGGCGTGGCGCTGGAACGCGACCCCGACGTCCTCGACACCTGGTTCTCTTCCGCGCTGTGGCCCTTCGCCACGCTCGGCTGGCCGCAGGACAATCCTCCCCGGTCCGGGGAGGTGGCAGCGCGCAGCGCTGACGGAGGGGGTTCTCCTCCTGGCAGAGCGCTCGCGGCGAACCCCCTCCACCATCCTGCGGATGGTCCCCCTCCCCGGTCCGGGGAGGATTTGCTCGCGCGCCACTATCCCAACGACCTGCTGATCAGCGGCTTCGACATCCTGTTCTTCTGGGATGCGCGCATGGCGATGCAGGGCATCCACTTCATGAAGGACGTGCCGTGGAAGCGGCTCTATCTCCACGGGCTGGTGCGCGCGGCGGACGGGTCGAAGATGTCGAAGTCGAAGGGCAACGTGGTCGATCCGCTGATCCTCGTCGACCAGTACGGCGCCGACGCGCTGCGTTTCTTCATGGCGGCGATGGAAAGCCAGGGCCGCGACATCAAGATGGACGAGAAGCGGGTCGAGGGATACCGCAATTTCGCCACCAAGCTGTGGAACGCCGCGCGGTTCTGCCAGTCGAACGGCATCGGCGCGTCGCAATCGCTCGCGGCTCCAGCCGCCACCAGCGCGGTCAACAAGTGGATCGTGGGCGAAGTGGTCGAGACGCTGGCCGAGCTCGACAAGGCGATGGCCGACCTGCGCTTCGACGCGGCGGCGAACATCATCTACCACTTCGTGTGGGACCAGTTCTGCGACTGGTACATCGAGCTGGTGAAGGGGAACTTCGACGAAGAGACCAAGGCCGTCGCCGGCTGGGTGCTCGACCAGATCCTCGTGATGCTCCACCCGTTCATGCCCTTCGTGACCGAGGAGCTGTGGTCGAAGATGGGCGCGCGGCCCTACGACCTGATCGTGGCGAAATGGCCCGAGCCGCAGGCGAGCGTCAGCGCCGAGGCCAAGCTCGAGGTCGAATGGCTGATCGCGCTCGTCTCGAACCTGCGCACCGCCAAGAACGAGCTGGGCATCGCGCCCGGCGCGAAACTCGAGGCCTTCCTCCCCGGCCCCAGCGCCGCGACCCGCGCGATCGTCGAGGCCAATGCCGGTGCGATCGACCGGCTGGCGCGGCTCTCGGCGATCCGCTTCGAGGCGGCCCCGGCGGGCGCGTCGATGCAGATCGGCGCGGGCGACGCGAACCTGATCGTTCCGCTTGAAGGCGTGATCGACATTGCGGCGGAGAAGGCGCGGCTGACCAAGGCGCGGGCGACTTCGGAGAAAGAGCGAGATTCGCTCGCCAAGCGGCTGGACAACCCCGCCTTCGTCGAGAAGGCAGCGCCGCAAGCCGTCGAAAAGGCCCGCGCCGACCATGCCGCCCACGCGGCCGAGGCCGAGCGGCTGGCGGCGGCGCTCAAGCGGCTGGGGTAAATGGCGCTCGTCCTCGCGACGGTAAATCCGGGCGAGCCGGAGATCTTCGCCTCGCTCCAGGGCGAAGGCCCCTCGATCGGGCGGCCATCGGTGTTCGTGCGCCTGTCGCGCTGCAACCTCGCCTGCCGCTGGTGCGACACCGCCTATACCTGGCGCTTCGAGGGCGACAACCGCCCGCACCGCGACGAGATTGCGTTCGAGCGACAGACCAACCAGGTCTCGCTCGACGAGGCCGAGGTGGCGGCCCGGATCGGTTCGCATGCTGTGGACCGGCTGGTGATAACCGGTGGAGAACCGCTGCTCCAGGCCCCCGCGCTCGAACGGATGCTGCGCGAACTCAAGCACTTGCGGCCCGGGCTTCACGTAGAGGTCGAGACCAACGGCACCGTGCCCGTCCCCGCCTCGTTCGCGCCGCTGGTCGACCAGTGGAACGTGAGCCCCAAGCTCTCGCACTCTGGAAATCCGGCTGACCTGGCCCTCCCGCCCGAACGGCTTGGCAAATGGCCGGAAATTCCTGAAGCTTACTTCAAGTTCGTGATTGCGGAACCAGCCGATTGCGACGAGGTTTCCGCCCTCGCCGAGCGCCATGGCATCGATCCGGCACGGCTTTTCGTCATGCCCGAGGGCACCGACAGCGAGACGCTGCGCGCGCGCTCGAAATGGCTTGCCGAGGAAGCGCTGCGGCGCGGCTGGCGCTTCACCGACCGGCTGCACATCCACCTTTACGGCGATACGCGCGGCACCTAACCCGCCAGACATGGTGCTCACCCGCCTCACCCTGCGCGACTTCCGCAACCATGCGGGCACGCGGCTCGATGCCCTCGCGCACTTCAACGTGCTGGTGGGCGAGAACGGCGCGGGCAAGACCAACGTGCTCGAAGCGATCTCGCTGCTCGCGCCGGGCCGCGGCCTGCGCCGCGCCGCGCTCGCCGAGATGGCCGGGCATTCGGGCGACGGCGGCTTCGCCGTCTCGGCGGAGCTGGAGGGCGGCGATGTCTCCATCGTCACCGCCACCACGCCGCAGACGCCGGGCCGCCGCACGGTGCGGATCAACGGCGCGGAATCTCCGGCGGCGCAGCTGGGCGAATGGCTTTCGCTCACCTGGCTGACCCCGGCGCAGGACCGCCTTTTCGCCGACAGCCCCGGCGCGCGGCGGCGCTTCCTCGACCGGCTGGTGCTGGCGCGCGAGCCCGGTCACGCGCGTCTCGCCGCGCGCTACGAGACCGCGCTGCGCGAAAGGAACCGCCTGCTCGCCGAACCGTCCGAGCCCGACCCGCACTGGCTCGACGCCCTCGAAACGCAGCTCGCCGAAAGCGGCGCCGCGCTGGCAGGCGCGCGGCGGCGGCTGGTCGACAATCTCTCCGCCGCGCTCGAAACGCTACCCGAACAGCCCTTCGCCCGCCCCGCGCTCGAATACGCCGCCGAGGAGCCGATCGGTGAGGACGCCCTGCGCGCCTCGCGCCGCCGCGACCGCGCGGCCGGGCGCACGCTGGTCGGCCCGCACCGCGACGACCTTTCCGTCACGCTTGCCGCCAAGGCCGCGCCCGCCGCCGAGTGCTCGACCGGCGAGCAGAAGGCGATGCTGATCTCGATCGTGCTTGCCCACGCCGCTCTGGCCGCAGGGGGCCGCCCGCGCCTGCTGCTGCTCGACGAGATCGCCGCGCACCTCGATCCCTTGCGCCGCGCCGCGCTGTTCGAGCGGCTGGATGAGAGCGGCGCGCAAGTCTGGATGACCGGCACCGAAGCCGCGCCTTTCGCGGAGATTGCGGGACGTGCGGCGATGTGGCGGGTCAGGGACGGGTTGGTCGAGCGGGCTTGAATCACGCGCTCCCGCGCAGGGGGGAGCCTAGTGGTCCGATTCTGACATTCGATACCGTCTGCGGCTCGGTCGCGCTCGAATGTCAGAATCGCTTCGGACCACTGGAAACTTACGATTCTGGTGGATTTTACGATTTTGACATTTGCAGACCAATCCCAGCCGCCAAGGGATGCAAATGTCAAAATCAATCCACTAGCCGCCCTAGGTTCCCGCCTTCGCGGAAGCGCCTGACGTACCCAGCTTCTCCATCACCAGCCCCACCGTCGCCGCAACCACCTTGTCGACACCGGCCGCGTTGGGATGGATGTTGTCCGCTTGCATCAGGCCCGCCTGCCCGATCACCGGCTGGAGGAAGAACGGCACCAGCGCGTCGCCGTGCTTCTTCGCCAGCGCCGGGTAGAGCGGGTCGAAACCGCCGGCATAGTCCTTGCCCATGTTGGGCGCGGCGAGCATCCCTTCAACGATCACCGGGATGCCGCGATGCTCGAACTCGGACAGGATCGCATCGAGGTTGGCGCGCGTCTGGCCCAATGGCAGCCCGCGCAGCATGTCGTTGCCGCCGAGGCTGATCAGCGCGAGGTCGGGCCTGGCCGGCTGGTTGTCGAGGGTGAAGGCCAGCCGCTCGCGCGCGGCGGCGGTGGTGTCGCCCGAAACACCCGCGTTGACCACGGTGGCGTTGACGCCCCTGGCCCACAGCGCCTTCTCGAGCTGCGCGGGATAACTGTCGGCCTGGTCGAGCCCGTAGCCCGCGAACAGGCTGTCCCCGAAGGCGATCACTACCTTGTGCGGCCCGGCCGGAGGCTGCGGCGCGGCGCTTGCCGAAGGTTCGGGCGCGGCGGGCGGCGACTTGCCCCCGCAGCCCGACAGCGCGAGCGCGGCGGCGAGAGCGGCGATAACGAGCGGGGACCGAGCTTGCTCCATCGCCCCTATCTATGCCATCCCGCCCCCGTGACAAGCGATCCCCCGGCGAGCCCCTCTCCCGCCACCCGCATCCCCGTCATCGAAGCCCGCGCGCTGACGCTCGTCCTCGGCGAAGGCGAAGCGCGCGTGGAGGTGCTGCGCGGCATCGACCTTTCCGTCCATGAAGGCGAAACGCTGGCGCTGCTCGGCCCCTCGGGCTCGGGCAAGTCGAGCCTGCTCGCGGTGCTGTCGGGGCTCGACCGCGCCAGCGGCGGGCAATTGAGCGTCGCGGGTCAGGACTTCACCGCGATGGACGAGGACGCGCTCGCAGCCGCGCGGCGCGGGCGGATCGGCATCGTGCTCCAGGCCTTCCACCTGCTGCCGACGATGACAGCGCTCGAAAACGTGGCGACCCCGCTCGAGCTGGCGGCCGAGCCCGGCGCCTTCGCCCGCGCGCAGGCGGAGCTGGAAGCGGTCGGGCTCGGCCACCGACTCACCCACTATCCGGCGCAACTTTCGGGCGGCGAGCAGCAGCGCGTCGCCATCGCCCGCGCGCTCGCCCCGCGCCCCGTACTGCTCTTCGCCGACGAGCCGACCGGCAACCTCGACCACGCCACCGGCGAAAGCGTGAGCGACCTGCTCTTCGCCCGCGCCGCCGAAGCGGGCGCAACGCTGGTGATCGTGACGCACGATCCCGCGCTCGCCGCGCGCTGCGGGCGGATCGTGACGCTGGAGGACGGGCACATCGTGTCGGACAGCGCGAGGTGAACCGCTGGGCGACCGCGTGGAGGCTGGCGCGGCGCGGGCTCGACTGGCGCTTCCGCGGCCTGCGCCTGCTGATCGTCTGCCTCGTGCTGGGCACCGCCGCGCTTGCCGCGATCGGCACGCTGACCGGCGCGATCGAGCGCGAGCTGGCCGCGCGCGGGCAGGTGCTGCTTGGCGGCGACGTGGCGGTGGTGATTCCGCTGCGCGAGGCGACGCCGCAGGAACTCGCCGAGTTCCGCAGCTTCGGCACGGTCTCGTCGGGCATGCGCATGCAGGCGATGGCGCGGCGCGACGAAGGCGGCGAGGTGATCGCGACGCCCATTGCGCTCAAGCAGGTCGATGGCCAGTGGCCGCTCTACGGCAGCTTTACCTTGAAGGACGGCCGCACCGCGCGCGCGCCGCAGGGCATGGAGGCGTGGATCGATCCCGGCGTGAGCGAGCGGATGGGGCTCAGGCCCGGCGACCGCTTCTCGATCGGGCAGGCCATGCTCACCGTCGGCGGGGTGATCGCCAACGAACCCGACAGGCTGTCCGAAGGCTTCTCGCTTGGCCCCACGGTGATCATCGGCAAGGCCGCTCTCGACGCTTCGGGGCTGGTCCAGCCGGGCAGCATGACCCGCGCGCGCTATTCGATCCGCCTGCCCGCGAGCGACGATCCCAAGGCGGTCGAGGCGGCGATCAAGGCAAGGTTTCCCGATGCCGCTCTGGGCACCCGCACGCGCGACGCCGCCTCGCCGGGGCTCGACCGTTTCGTCGGGCGCATGGGGCAGTTCCTGATGCTGGTCGCGCTCGCCGCGCTGGCGATCGCAGGCATCGGCATCGGCAACGGGGTTTCGAGCTATCTCGAAGCGCGGCGCGGCTCTATCGCGACCCTGAAGGTGCTCGGCGCGACGAGCGGCGACATCGCGCGGATCTTCCTGCTGCAGATCGTCGCGACCGCCATGCTCTCGGTGCTGCTGGGGCTTGCCATCGGCCTTGCGGTGACGCCGCTGCTCGGCCTCGCGCTGGCGGGCCTGCTCCCGGTCGCCCCCGGCTTCGTGCTCGACGCGGGCGCGCTGGTCGGCGCCGCCGCGTTCGGGCTGCTGATCGCCTTGACCTTCGCCGCGCCGCCGCTGGTGCGCGCGCGCGAGTTCCCGGCGATGGCGCTGATGCGCGCGCGGGTCGCGCCGCTTGGCCATCGCTGGCGTCCGCTGGTCCTGCCGGTGGGCGCGGGGCTTGGCGGGATCGTCGCGCTCGCTGTGCTGACCGCGCCGCAGAAGCTGCTCGCCGCGGGCTTCCTCGGCGGCGCGGCGGCGCTGTTCCTCCTGCTGTTTGCGCTGGGCCGGGGTGTGACGTGGCTCGCCGCGCATGCGCCGCGTCCGAAGGCGACGACGCTTCGCCTTGCGCTCGCCAACCTCCACCGCCCCGGCGCGCAGACCGGGCCGCTGGTGGTGGCGCTGGGCTTCGGGCTTGCCGCCTTCGTGCTGATCGCGGCGATCGAAACGAGCCTCGACGGCAACATCGCCCGCCGCGTTCCCGCTCGTGCGCCCGACTATTTCGTGCTCGACGTGCCGCACACCGAGGCGGCGAAGTTCGAGGCGACGGTCCGCAAGGTCGCTCCGCAAGCCGCGATCCGCACCGTGCCCGCGCTGCGCGGCTCGATCCTCGCCTTCGGACCGAAGGACCGCATGACGGTGGTCGCCGGGATGGGCAGGATCCCCGATGACGCCTGGGCGCTGCGCGGTGACCGGGGGTTGACCTATTCGGCCGAAGTGCCCGACGGCAACACGGTCACCGAAGGCCAGTGGTGGCCGAAGGACTACACGGGCGAACCGCTGGTCTCGGTCGACGAGAAGCTGGCGCAGGCCATCAACCTGCACGTCGGCGACTACGTCCGCTTCACCTTCCTGGGGATCGAGCGTACCGCGAGGGTCGCTTCGCTGCGGCGGATCGACTGGGATTCGCTGGGCTTCAACTATGTGCTGGTGTTCAGCCCCAACACGCTGGAAGACGCGCCGCACAACCTGGCCGCGACGATCGAGCTGCCGCCAGGCGAGAAGACCGACGCGGTCAAGACGGGCATCCTCTCGGGGCTGGTCCGCGCCTTCCCGTCCAGCTCGGTGATCGAGGTCGGGCCGGTGCTGAGCCAGGCGCGCACGATCCTTTCGCAGATGAGCACCGCGGTGCTCGCGGCGGCGAGCGTGGCGATTCTTGCCGGGCTTGCGGTGCTGGCGGGCGCGATCGCCGCGGCGCGCGAGGCACGCCAGTACGACAGCGTGATCCTGCGCGTGCTCGGCGCGAGCCGGCGGCAATTGCTCGGCCTGTTGCTGTCCGAATACGCGCTGCTGGTTTCGGTCACCGCGCTGCTCGCGCTGGCGCTGGGCACCGGCGCGGCGTGGCTGGTGGTGCGCCAGCTGTTCGACTTCGACTGGATGCCCGGCTGGCCGCGCGTGCTGGGCGTGCTCGGCCTTGGCGCGGGACTGGTGCTGGCGCTGGCGGTGACCGGCTCGCTGGGCGTGCTGCGCAGCCGCCCGGCGCGGGTGCTGCGCGAGCTCTAGCGGAAAACGTCCACGGTGCCGCGTCCCTTTGGATCGGGGCCGTAGAGGTTGTCGCCCGGCGAGCCGTCGAGCAGCATCAGCACCAGCAGCGCGAACCAGCCGAAGAACGGGATCAGCGCCAGCAGCATCAGCCAGCCCGTGCGGTTCTGGTCGTGCAGGCGCCGCACCGCGACAGCGAACGAAGGCACGAGGCTTGCGAGGCCAAACACGGTCGAGATCACATTGCCCAGCGGCGTCAGCGAACGGTTGACCGAAATCGACATCGGCCCCCGGACGTAATCGGTGGTGTGCCCGAACA
This sequence comes from Pseudomonadota bacterium, assembly GCA_021782155.1. GTDB lineage: Bacteria > Pseudomonadota > Alphaproteobacteria > Sphingomonadales > Sphingomonadaceae > Novosphingobium. The sequence goes on along the minus strand of JAJXVK010000002.1, from coordinate 15,215 downwards.
GCGCGGCGATCGCGATCGTCACCAGCAGGTAGAGGCCGGCGAAGGCCCAGAATTCCTTGCGCCGCGATCGCCCCATGAAGTCGAAATAGCGCCGATAGGGCAGGATCATCCAGTTCATGGGTTTGCCTCGAATGGGCGGCGGCACGTCCCCCGCGCCGCCGCTGCATCGTATCAGGAGAAGACTTCCGCCGATCCGGCGCCCTTGGGATCGGGCCCGAAGCGGTTGGGCCCGCGGGTACCTTCGAGGCACATGAACACCAGCACGATCAGCCCGCCCACATAGGGCACCAGCGCGATCAGCACCATCCAGCCGCTGCGGTCCTGGTCGTGGAACCGCCGCACCTGAACGGCGATCGACGGGATGATCGTCGCGAGCCAGAAGACGCCGAGCAGCGCCGCGCCCAGCCAGAACATCATCCCCGGCGACTCGGAATCGCCATTCAAGGGAAAACCTCCGGAGAACATCAGGACGCAAAGCACGACCGCAACCAGTATGGTGAACAACGCGAACATCCAGTATTCCTTGCGTTGCGAGCGACCTTCGAAGTCGAAGTAGCGCCGATAGGGCATCAGCATCCAGTCCATGATCGTCCCCCCCCTCTCTCACCTGCCGGCCACATAGTCGCCGCGCATGCGCGGGGGAGACAGCCACACTACAGTGCCATTGGCAAGAAAAACGGAGCCCTTTCGTCCGCCTTGCCTTTCGTCGCGCGTGAAACCGCATGGAAGCGCGCTCGGGGCCGCTGGCGGCGGCTGGCCGGGACACCGTGTCCCATGCGCAACACGCCGCGAGCGAGTGCGCGGCTCGCGCCTTGCCGATTCGAGGGTTTGCCGCTAAGCGCGCCCGCAAAGCCGGCTGGTCCGCTGGACCGGCCGATACCCCTTCACGAAAGTCCCGTTCCCATGTCCGCCGCAGCCCTGCGCAATATCGCCATCATCGCCCACGTCGACCACGGCAAGACCACGCTGGTCGACCAGCTGTTCCGCCAGTCGGGCACCTTCCGCGACAACCAGCGCATCGAAGAGCGTGCGATGGATTCGAACGACCTCGAGAAGGAGCGCGGAATCACCATTCTCGCCAAGTGCACCTCGGTCGAGTGGAACGGCACGCGGATCAACATCGTCGACACCCCCGGCCACGCCGACTTCGGCGGCGAGGTGGAGCGCATCCTGTCGATGGTCGACGGCGTGATCCTGCTGGTCGACAGCTCCGAAGGCGCGATGCCGCAGACCAAGTTCGTCACCGGCAAGGCGCTCGCGCTGGGGCTCAAGCCGATCGTGGTGGTCAACAAGATCGACCGCCCCGACGGCCGGGCGCAGGAAGTGCTCGACGAAGTGTTCGACCTGTTCGTCAGCCTCGACGCCAACGACGAGCAGCTCGAGTTCCCCGTGCTCTATGCATCGGGCCGCAACGGCTATGCCAGCGAGGACGAGAACGCCCGCGAAGGCACGCTGGAACCGCTGTTCGAGCGGATCGTGAGCCATGTCCCCGCGCCGTCGGCGGACATCGACGGGCCGTTCAAGTTCCTCGTCACGCTGCTTGATCGCGACAACTTCCTCGGCCGCATCCTGACCGGGCTGGTCGCTTCGGGCTCGATCAAGGTCAATGCGCCGATCCATGCGCTCGACGCCGACGGCAATGTGGTCGAGACCGGCCGCGCCAGCAAGCTGATGGCGTTCCGCGGGCTCGACCGCGTGCCGGTCGACGAAGCGCGCGCGGGCGACATCATCTCGATCGCGGGCCTCACCGAGGCGACCGTGGCGAACACCATCTGCGATCCTGCGGTGACAGAGCCCCTCCACGCCCAGCCGATCGACCCGCCGACGCTGTCGATGCGCTTTTCGGTCAACGATTCGCCGATGGCCGGCCGCGAGGGCAGCAAGGTCACCAGCCGCATGATCCGCGACCGGCTGGAACGCGAGGCTGAATCGAACGTCGCCATCCGCGTGACCGAAAGCGCCGACAAGGACAGCTTCGAGGTCGCCGGGCGCGGCGAACTGCAGCTCGGCGTGCTGATCGAGACGATGCGCCGCGAAGGCTTCGAGCTCGGCATCAGCCGCCCGCGCGTGCTGTTCCGCACCGACGAGGACGGCAAGCGCACCGAGCCTTACGAGACGGTGGTGATCGACGTCGACGAGGAGTACTCGGGCACGGTCGTCGAGAAGATGGCCACCCGCAAGGCCGAGATGACCGACATGCGCCCCTCGGGCGGCGGGAAGACCCGCATCACCTTCTCCGCGCCGTCGCGCGGACTGATCGGCTATCACGGCGAGTTCCTGTCGGACACGCGCGGCACCGGCATCATGAACCGGCTGTTCGAGAAGTACGGCCCCTACAAGGGCGCGATCGAAGGCCGCGCCAACGGCGTGCTGATCTCCAACGGCACCGGCGAGGCGGTGGGCTATGCGCTGAACGCGCTGGAAGACCGCGGCGTGCTGTTCGTGCGCCCGCAGGACAAGATCTATGAGGGCATGATTATCGGCGAGAACGCCAAGCCCGACGACCTTGAAGTCAACCCGATGAAGTCGAAGCAGCTGACCAACTTCCGCTCGACCGGCAAGGACGACGCGATCCGCCTCACACCGCCGCGGATCATGACGCTGGAACAGGCGATCGCCTATATCGACGACGACGAGATGGTCGAGGTCACGCCCAAGTCCATCCGCCTGAGGAAGGCGATCCTCGATCCGAACGAGCGCAAGAAGGCGTCGCGCAAGAAGGAAGCGGCGTAACGCCGCGCAGCGCTCAGCCGCCGGCCGGGCGCTGCCGCCTTGCCCGCGGGTCGGCGAAGCCTGCCCCCGGGCGAACTTCGACCTCGCGCGGGTCTAGCGGTTCGCCGCATTCGGAGCACCGCATCTCGGCGTGGAAATCCTGTCCGCAGCGCGCGTGGCGGTGGCGCAGGGGCGGCCCCGCCTCGCCCGCCATGTGCCGGTCGCTCCATCCGGCGATCGCCAGCAGCACCGGATAGAGGTCGCGCCCCTTGGCCGTAAGGCGATACTCGTGCCGCTCGGGCCCCTGCTGGTAGGCGACGCGGTCGAGTACGCCCTCGTCCGCCAGCAGCCGCAACCGTTCAGTCAGCACAGCGCGGGGCAGGCCGAGCCGCTCGCGGAACTCGTCGAAGCGGCGCACCCCCAGGAAGCAGTCGCGCAGCACGAGCAGCGTCCAGCGGTCACCGAACACGGAAAGGGCGCGCGCGATAGGACACGGCTGCCCGGCCAGTTCGCTCCATTTCATGGCGCCTAACGCCTTGCCTTGACTCGGTTCATTTTTTGAACTTACTTCGCAAGTGCGACTCCGGCAAGTGCCGGCTGCGCAGCGGAAAGGATCGTCATGGCCGACCCGGCAACAAAGCCAGAGACCAAGGACGTGTGTCTCGTGATCGGCGCGGGAGACGGGTTGGGCGGCGCGGTGGCGCGCGCGTTCGCAGCCGAAGGCCACCCCGTGTGCCTGACCCGCCGCGCGCGCCACATCGACCAGCTCGAAGCGCTCGCCCGGGATATCCGCGCGGACGGCGGCACCGCGCACGCCTTCGGCGCCGATGCGCGCTCCGAGGAGGAAACCGCCGCGCTGTTCGAGCGGATCGAGCGCGAGGTCGGCCCGCTCGGCGTGGTGGTGTTCAACATCGGCGCCAACGTGCGCTTCGGCATTCGCGAGACGACCGCGCGCGTCTTCACGAAGGTGTGGGAGATGGCCTGCTTCGCCGGCTTCCTCGCCGGCCGCGAGGCAGCCCAGGTGATGGTGCCGCGCGGGCGAGGCACGATCCTGTTCACTGGGGCCACCGCCTCGACGCGCGGGCGCGAGGGCTTCGCCGCCTTCGCCGCAGCCAAGGCCGGGCTGCGCGCGCTCGCCCAGTCGATGGCGCGCGAACTGGGACCGCAGGGCATACACGTGGCGCACGTCATCTGCGATGGCGCGGTCGACGGCGTGTTCACCCGCTCGCGGGTCGACGACGTGACCCCGCTGCTGGAAGCCGACAGTATTCTCAAGCCAGAGGAAATCGCGCGCAACTTCGTGTGGCTTCACCTGCAGCAGCGCTCCGCCTGGAGTCACGAGATCGACCTGCGCCCGTGGACGGAGAGCTTCTGAGATGACCGCTTCAATCGACTTCGTGTTCGATTTCGTCAGCCCCAACGCCTACCTTGCCTACTGGCCGCTGAAGGAGATCGCGGCGCGCCATGGCACCGAAATCGCCTTCACCCCGGTGCTGCTCGGCGGGATGCACAAGCTCACCGGCAACGCCCCGCCCTTCGTCCGCGACGCCGAAATCAAGGGCAAGAACGCTTACGCGCAGCTTGAGATGCAGCGCTTCATCATGCGCCACGCGCTCGACCGTTTCCGTATGAACCCCGCATTTCCGTTCCGCTCGGTCGACATCCAGCGCATGCTCATCGCCGCGCAGGAACAGGGCCGCGCGGTCCCCTATGTCGAGGCGATGCTGCGCGCGGTTTGGGAAGACGCACTCGATGTTGCCGACGAGGCCGCCGTTGCGGCCGTGCTCGGCGCCGCCGGCTTTGATGCCGCGGACCTCACTGCCCGCGCGCGAAATGAAGCGGCGAAGAATACGCTCGCCGGCAACACCGAGCAGGCGGTCGAACGCGGAGTGTTCGGCATCCCGACGTTCTTCGTCGGGCAGGAGATGTTCTTCGGCAAGGAGCGTCTCGGGCAAATCGACGAGTTGCTGGGCGAGATGGCTTAAAGTCTGTCCTACACGCGGCCGGACGGGCATGGTGGCGCGATGCCCGTCCGTCGTGCGCCCCGTCTTGCCCTCCGTCCTTCAGCGCACCTCGCCAGCCCCCGCCAGAGTTTTCCATCAGGACACCGTCAACACCGTCAACTTCGCCCCATCGCATTCATACAACTTTCGACAAACCTGAACGAATGCTGCCACGCCTGCTCCGCCTCCGTTCATAACCGTTCATCTAAAAGTGAATCAAGCTGAACGGAAAGGGACTGCTCCCGGCCCGCGACCAGCCAGGGAATTGAACAGGAGCACGACCATGAAGAGCATCATCGCCAAGACTTCGCTGGGTGCCGCGCTGGCCGCGACCGCGCTCGCCTCCACCGCCCCGGCCGCGCAGGCCCGCGACTATGGACGCGGCGGCGGCGACGCCACGGGCGCCGCGATCGCCGGCGGGATCATCGGCCTCGCCATCGGCGCGATCGTCGCCTCCTCGTCGAACCACCACAACCGCGACGGCCGCTACTATGGCGACAACGGTTATTACTACAACGGCTACACCTACCGCGACGGCTATTACTGGGATCGCAACGGCCAGCGCTATGACCGCGACGAGATCCAGAACCGCCAGCGCGACTACTACCAGCGTCGCGGCTACAACGGCCAGTATCAGGGCTATTACGGCCAGAACCAGGGGTACTACGGCCAGAACCGCGGCTACTACAACCAGAACCAGGGCGACGACGACGGCGACCGGGGCCAATACCGCCGCGGCTGGTGATCGCCAGAAAGCCAATGCCAGGGGCGGGACGGCGCGAAGCCGCCCCGCCCCTTCGTTGCGCCGGCACCCCGAACCGGCCCGGGCGGTTAACAGCGGGTTCAGGGGCACCGGCGCAGGGTCTCACCGTGACCGTCGCTGCGCGAAGGTTTCGCACGGTGCTCGGGGGAGACGAAAGATGACCATTTTCAGCAAGGCCGCACTGGCCGCAGGCATGGGCGCGATGGCGCTCGCCGTTTCCGCGCCGGCGCAGGCGCGCGGCTATCATCGCGGTGGCGGCGACGACGCGGCGATCGCGGTCGGCGCGGGCCTTGTCGGCCTCGTCATCGGCGCGGCGATCGCCTCGTCAGACAACGACGATCGTTACTACGACAGCTATTACGGGGGACCGCGCGGCTACTATGCCGGCCCGTCCTACTACGAAGCCTATCCGGCCTACCCGGTCTATCGCGGCGGCTACTACTACCGCAGCTACCCGGCCTATCGCGGCTATTACCGCGAGGCGCCGCACGGCTATTACCGCGGCGGCCACGAGGGCTGGCGCGGCTATCACCGCAACTATCGCGACCGCGACGACGATTGAGCCATCCCTGGAGGGTGCGCGCCGGACGATCCGTCCGGCGCGCACACCTGGGGCCGCCGGCCTGAAACCTTCCTGACATTTGCGAACAAGGCGGCTATGGGCCGCCGATGACCGTGCCCAGCCCGTCGAACCAACTTCCCGAGCAGACCTCGGACCTGCGCGTCGCGCTGGTCACCGGCAACTACAACATGGTGGCCGACGGGCCGACGCAGGCGCTCAACCGGCTCGTCGGCCACCTGCTGCGCCACGGCGCGGGCGTGCGCGTCTACGCGCCGACGATTGCCGAACCCGCGGTGCCCGCGACCGGCGACCTCGTCAGCCTGCCCTCGTTCGCGATTCCCGGGCGGCCCGAATATCGCGTGACGATGGGCCTCGCGCCGCACATCCGGCGCGACCTCAAGGCCTTCGCGCCCAATATCCTGCACGTCGCCGCGCCCGACCCGGCCGGGCATCGCGCGGTGACCTGGGCGCGCCATCGCGGCCTTCCGATCCTCGCATCGGTCCACACCCGGTTCGAGACCTATCCGCGCTATTACAACCTCGCCTTCATCGAGCCGCTGCTCGAAGCCGGGCTGCGCCGCTTCTACCGCCGCTGCGACGCGCTGGTGGCGCCGTCCGAATCGATGGCGCAAGTGCTGCGCGGCCAGCGCATGAACTATGACATCGGCATCTGGTCGCGCGGCGTCGACCGCGAGATCTTCAACCCCGGCCGGCGCAGCATGGAATGGCGGCGTCAGGCGGGGTTCGCCGACGATGCGGTGGTGATCGGCTTCTTCAGCCGGCTGGTCATGGAGAAGGGGCTCGACGTCTTTTCCGATGCGATCGACGAGCTGCGCCGCAAGGGGGTGAAGCACCGCGTACTGGTGGTCGGCGACGGCCCGGCGCGCGAATGGTTCCAGAACCGCCTGCCCGAAGCGGTGTTCACCGGCTATCGCGGCGGCGCGGACCTCGCGGTCTCGGTCGCCAGCATGGATATGTTGTTCTTCCCCTCGATCACCGAGACCTTCGGCAACGTCACATTGGAGGCGATGGCCTGCGGGCTGCCCGTCGTCGCCGCGCAGGCGACCGGGAGCGAGAGCCTTGTCGACGACCATGTCTCGGGCCGGCTGATCCGCCCCGGCGCGATTCACCAGTACGCCGACGCGCTGCAGGCCTACGTCACCAACGCGGACCTGCTCCGCCAGCACGGCGCCGCGGGCGAGCAGCGCAGCCTCGAATTCAGCTGGGACCGGATCAACCAGTCGGTCGCCGACACCTACATCCGGCTGGTGCGCCAGAAGATGCGCCAGGGCGCCTGACGCGCCGCGTCAGCGCAGCACGCCGCTGCGCGACTGCCGCCAGCAGTAATAGATCTCGAGCAGCAGGCCGATCACGATCGACACCAGCAGAGGCCGGGGCGTGGGGATGCCGACACTCGCCATGTAGACGTTGAGGATTGCCATGCCGGTGATCGAGATCACGAAGGACAGGAAGGCGAGCGAGCGGCGCATGAGTATCAGGATCGCGCCGAAGAACGAGCCCCACACCCCCAGCCCCCAGGCCAGGCTCACCCACAGCGGGAAGGCCTCGACCGTGGCGATCACCTCGGGCGGCGACTGGGCGAGCCACGATGCGACCTTCAGCCGCGTCAGGACATAGTCCACCGCCGGAAACAGGTTCCACAACAGGCTTGCCACGCCCACGGCCCAGACATGCCACGGCGCGGCGGTTTTCGAGTTGGCCATATGATATCTCCCCCGGCCTTTCGGGCCGGGGGAGAGACTACGCGCGTTGCGGGAGGGGAGCAACGGGACGTGAATCTGTGGGATGCGAGACGTCAGGTCACGTCCCGCCAATCGAAGGGCAGCGGCGCCTCGCGGAAGGCGAAGCGGTCGACATGGCGGGCAACCGCGCCCTTGAGCCCGTCGCGCTGCCCGGGCTCGCTGGCGTCGATGCGGCATTCGAGCGTTTCGGGCGTCGCGGTGAGCGTCACCGTCGCCTCGCCCGCCCAAGTGGCGCCGCGCGCGTCGCGGGGGAACACGATCGTCCCCTGCTGCGCGTCGAACGCGACCTCGAGGTTGTGCTGCCAGTGCTTGCACAGCTGCTGGAGATAGCGGCTGGCGTGCCCGGTCGGCACGCTGGCGATGGCGCTGCTGATGGTGGTCATGGCGTCACTCACAGGCGTTCGATCCGGCGCGCGGCATCGTCGAGGATGTCGACGATCGCCTCGACCTTGGACTGATCCACCTTGCTGTGGCGATGCGTGCGCAGCGCACCGCGCAGGTTGTCCATCGCACGGTGGATCTGCAGCACGGGCGAAGTGCGCAATTCCTCGCCAAGCGCGCCGAGGCGGTCAAGCAGCGACTGCACCAGCTCGGCATTGTCGTCGAGCTCCTTGCGGCCCGCGTCCGTCGCGACGAAGGGCTTGCGCGCCCCCTCGCCCTCGGCTTCGGCGATCATGCCCTCGTCGAGCAGCAGGCTCAGCGTGGGATAGACCACGCCCGGGCTCGGCGCATATTCGCCGCCGGTCAGCTCCTCGATCGCCTTGATCAGGTCATAGCCGTGGCGGCTTTCGTCGGCGACGAGGCGCAACAGCACGAGCCGCAGTTCGCCACCCGCGAACATCCGGCGGCGTCCACCGCCCCGGCCGCCGAAACCCCGGCCGCCCATTCCGCCGCGACCGCCGAAACCCGGTCCTTCGCCCAGGCCTTCGCCGAAACCGGCGGCCATCATCGCCGCCATCTTCATGCCGCGGTGCATGCCGCGACCCATTCCGCGGCCACCCATGCGGCCGCCCTCACCATTGCCGCATTCGCCGCGGCCCATCCGGTTCATTCTCATCTCTTGTTCGACTCCATATCTTGAGATGATTCTAAGATATATCGTATATGCATCTTGACAAGGGCGGTCGTGCAATTTTTTTCGCAATGTGCGCACCGCCAGCCTATCTCGCGGGAATGGCCGACCTTTTCGCCGACGAACTGCCCGCCGATTCTCCCGCGCACGACGCGCCGGGCGAGAACGCCCCGCTCGCCGACCGGCTGCGCCCGCACGCGCTCGACGAGGTTGTCGGCCAGTCGCACCTGACCGGGCCCGAGGGCGCGATCGGGCGCATGGTCGCGGCGGGCAAGCTCTCCTCGATGATCCTGTGGGGACCGCCGGGCACGGGCAAGACCAGCATCGCGCGCCTGCTGGCCGATGCGGTGGCGATGCGTTTCGCCGCGATCAGCGCGGTGTTTTCTGGCGTCGCCGACCTCAAGAAGGCCTTCGCCGAGGCCGAGACTTACGCGAAAACAGGCAAGCGCACGCTGCTGTTCGTGGACGAGATCCACCGCTTCAACCGCGCGCAGCAGGACGGCTTCCTGCCCTTTGTCGAGAACGGCACCGTCACGCTTGTCGGCGCGACCACCGAGAACCCCAGCTTCGAACTCAACGCCGCGCTCCTCTCCCGCGCGCAGGTGCTGATCCTCCACCGGCTCGATGCCGCCGCGCTGGAAGAACTGCTCTCGCGCGCCGAGGCGCTGCTCGATCGTGCGCTGCCCGTCACGCCCGAAGCGCGCGCCGCGCTGGTCGCGAGCGCCGATGGCGACGGGCGCTTCCTGCTCAACCAGGCCGAGACGCTGTTCGACGTGACGTTCGAGAAGCCGCTCGACCCGGCAGGGCTGTCGGGCTTCCTCCAGCGCCGCGTCGCGGTCTACGACAAGGACCGCGAGGGGCACTACAACCTCATCTCCGCGCTCCACAAATCGCTGCGCGGTTCGGACCCGCAGGCCGCGCTCTACTATCTCGCGCGGATGCTGGTGGCGGGCGAGGAGCCGCTCTACGTGCTGCGGCGGCTGGTACGCTTCGCCAGCGAGGACATCGGCCTGGCCGACCCGCAGGCGCTGGTGCAGTGCCTCGCCGCCAAGGACGCCTACGACTTCCTCGGCAGCCCCGAGGGCGAATTGGCGGTGGTGCAGGCCTGCCTCTATTGCGCCACCGCGCCCAAGAGCAACGCCGCCTACAAGGCGCAGAAGGCCGCGTGGAGGAGCGCGCGAGAGACCGGCAGCCTGATGCCGCCTGCCAACATCCTCAACGCGCCGACCAAGCTGATGAAGGACGTCGGCTATGGCAAGGACTACGCCTACGACCACGACGCGGACGGCGGCTTTTCGGGCGCGAACTACTGGCCCGGGGGGATGGAGCCGCAAGCCTACTACGCTCCCGTCGAACGTGGCTTCGAACGCGAGGTGAGGAAGCGGCTCGACTATTGGGACAAGCTGCGGAGCGAGCGCGGCGGATGAGCCGTCCGGGCCGCTTCCGCCAGTTCCTCGCGGTCGACTGGTCGGGCGCGGTCGGGCCGCGGCAGAAGGGCATCGCACTCGCGCTGGCGCTGGCCGAAGGCGGGCCGCCGGTGCTGGTCGATCCGGGGAGCGGCTGGTCGCGCGAGGACGTGCTGGCGATCCTGCGCGACGAACTGCCCGCGGACACGCTGGTCGGAATGGACCTCGGCATCTCGCTCCCCTTCGCCGACGCCGGAGCCTTTTTCCCCGGCTGGGAGCGCAGCCCGGCCGACGTCCGCGCGCTGTGGGCGCTGATCGACGAGATCTGCGGCGAGGACGAGAACCTCGCCGCGTCCAGCTTCGTCCGCCACCCGCAAGCGAGCCGCTATTTCCGCCATTCGCGCGAGCACGTGGGCGACCGCTTCCACCTGCCCGGCGCACAGACGCGCGAAGGCCGCTTCCGCGAGGCCGAACACGCGCAGCGCGCGCAAGGGGTACGCCCTGTCAGCAATTTCAACCTCGTCGGCGCGGCGCAGGTCGGCAAGTCGAGCCTGACGGGGATGCGGATGCTGCACCGGCTTGAGGGCCGCGTGCCGGTCTGGCCGGTTGATCCTCTGCCCGAGACCGGCTCGGTGATCGTCGAGATGTACACCTCGATCGCGGCGCAAGGCGGCGGGATGCGCAAGGGCGCGAGCAAGATCAGGAGCCACGAGGCCCTCGCCGAAGCGCTGGCCGTGCTGGGCTCGCCCCCGGTCGCAGGTTCCGGCGGAATCGACGACCACTCGTCCGACGCGCTTGTCACCGCCGCATGGCTGCGCACGGTGGCGCATGATCCATCGCTGTGGAGCCCCGGCGGCCTCACCCCCGAAATCGCCGCAACCGAGGGCTGGA
>JAJXVK010000002.1:0-4033 GCA_021782155.1 Pseudomonadota bacterium | reverse complement strand
GAGCATTAGTCGCTTCCGATTGGGCCGGCTTAGCACAGTGGTAGTGCAGCGGTTTTGTAAACCGAAGGTCGGGGGTTCAAATCCCTCAGCCGGCACCATTATCTCCGAGCATTGGACCAATTGACCTCTGGTATCTCGCGTCAGCGCGGGTTAGGGGCGTTCGGGGAAACGAAGCCGGCAACCAGGGGACGCACCTACCATGACGCCTACTGAGACTCGCGCGGCCAGTTCGCTGGCGGCGGTCTTTTCGGTCCGGCTGCTCGGCCTGTTCATGATCTACCCGGTCTTCGCGACCTATGCGCGCAACCTCGAAGGCGCGACCGCCTACACGATCGGGCTGGCGCTGGGCATCTACGGCCTGACGCAAGGGCTGCTGCAGATCCCCTTCGGCCTTGCTTCGGACAGGATCGGGCGCAAGCGCATGATCGTGCTGGGCCTCACGATCTTCGTTGCCGGCAGCACCATTGCGGCCATGTCGCACACGATCATGGGCATGGTGCTGGGACGCGCGATCCAGGGCGCGGGCGCGGTCGGATCGGTGATCCTCGCGCTCGTCGCCGACCTCACCGCCGAGGAGAACCGCACCAAGGCGATGGCGACGGTGGGGATCACCATCGGCTTCTCGTTCATGGTCGCGGTCGTCGCCGGGCCGATCGCGGCGAGCCTCGTCGGCGTATCGGGCATCTTCTGGCTGATGGTCGTTCTGGGCGTCGCCGGCATCGCCATCACGCTGTTCGTGGTGCCGCGCCCACCGCGCAGCGCCCATCACCGTGACGCGCAGGTTACCGGGTCGATGTTCGGGCGCATCCTGCGCAATGGCGAGCTGCTGCGGCTCGACTTCGGCATCTTCGCGCTCCACGCGATGCTGACCAGCAGCTTCCTCGTCATGCCGCAGTTGCTCAAGGCGGAGCTGGGCATCACCGCGCAGCAGCAGTGGATGGTCTACCTGCCGGTCTTCGCTGTGGCCGTGGCGGTGATGGTCCCGGCGATCATCGTCGCCGAGAAACAGCGCAAGATGAAGGCGGTGGTGGTCAGCGCCATCGCGGCGATGGCGGCGACGCAGCTGCTGCTGGTGTTCGACGCGCACAACGCGATCGGCCTTCTCGTCGCGATCACCGTGTTCTTCACCGGCTTCAACATCATGGAAGCGACGCTGCCCTCGCTGGTGACCAAGACCGCGCCGGCCGAGGCCAAGGGCACCGCGAGCGGGATCTATTCGAGCTCGCAGTTCATCGGCATCTTCGTGGGCGGCGTGTTCGGCGGCTGGGCGCACAAGACCTGGGGCGACCCGGGCGTGTTCATGCTCTCGTCGGCCATTGCCATCGCCTGGGTGGTGATCGCCGCGACGATGCGCGAGCCGCGCTACCTCACCACGCGCCTGCTGCGCGTCGACAGCGGCGCGGACGCAGGGTCGCTGGCGCAGAGCCTCAGGCAAGTGCCGGGCGTGGCAGAAGCGCTGGTGGTGGCCGAAGAGGGCCTTGCCTACCTCAAGGTCGATTCGCGCACCTTCGACGCGGACGCGGCGCAGGCGCTGCCGGGGGTTGCCTGACGGATCAGGCGCGCGCACCTCATGCTGGCGCCTGGCGCGCCGGGCAGCACCGGCTGGTCGCGGAACAGCGCCAGCGCCACCGCCCAGACCGCGGCGTTCGCGAGCCCGGGCGGGGCGAGCAGCTTCGCGACGTCGCCGCGCAAGGTCATGCCGGCGTGTTCGTCTGAACGGTCGCGCCATCGTCCTCGACGAGCGCGTCGGCGACCATCTCGACCAGGCTGAGCAATTCGCCGTCCCAGTGGGTCGCTTCCTTGCTCTCGTCCATCGTCAGGCGGCAGTTGGCGCAGGCCGAGACCAGCTTCTTGGTGCCGGTCGCCTCGGTCTGCTTGACCTTCAGTTCGAACACCTTGTGGCGCAGCTCGGCCGCGCGGCCCATCGCCTGCACGCCGCCACCGCCGCCGCAGCACCAGTTCATGTCACCGGTGGGCGTCATCTCGCGGAAATCGGTCGCGAAGGCGCCGAGGATGTCGCGCGCGTCCTGCGTCGCCCCGCCGCGGCGCGAGACCTGGCACGGGTCGTGATAGGTTATCGCGTCGGCGAAGGGCTTGAGCTTGAGTTTCCCCTCGCGCTGCAGTTTGGCGATGTATTCGGTGATGTGCAGCACCTCGAAGGGCAGAGCGCGGCCGATCATGTTGGCGCCCGACCAGCGCAGCACGCCATAGGCGTGGCCGCATTCGGGGATCACCACGGTCTTCGCGCCGATCGCCTCTGCGGCTTCGACGATGCGCAAGGTCATCGTCTTGGCGATGTCGCCGCGCCCGGCGAGGTAGCCGAAGTTGGTCGCTTCGTAGCCCTTGGTGCTGAAGGTCCAGTCGACCCCGGCGTGGTTGAGGATCTTCGCCATCGCCACCAGCGAATCGGGATACTTCATCGCTTCGATCGACGAGACGGTGAGCAATACCTCGGCCCTGTCCCTGTCCACCGGCATCTTGGTCTCGAAGTCGTCCTCGAGCCATTCGACGCGGTCCATCAGCTTGTCGGGCGAGAGGCCCAGCGGGCTGCCATGGTCGCGCGAGTTGACCGCCGCGGCTTCGAGGTCCTCGGGACCCAGCCCGGCGGCGACGAAGGCCTTGCGCGCCTGTCCGACGATCGAGGCGATGTCGATCCCCATCGGGCAGATCGTGGTGCAGCGCCCGCACATCGTGCAGGTGTCGAACAGCAACTCTTCCCACTCCGCCAAATCCTGTTCTGTAACCTTCGGGATCAGACCGAGCCAGCCGAGCGGCGAGCGCTGGCGCCGGTAGGCCTTGGCCATCGGAAACAGCTTGTAGGCCGGCGTGTAGCGCGGGTTGCCGGTCACTTCGTGGAAATGGCAGGCCTCGGCGCACATCCCGCAATGGACGCAGGCCTCGAGGTAGCTGACCATGTGCTCCTCGGTCTGGCCGAGGAAAACGCGGGCGGCGGCGTCGGCGTCGATCGGCCGTTTGCTGATGTCGTTCATGGCGCTCACCTCACCTTGACCTGCACCAGCTCCTCGCCGTCCTTGTCGGTGACATGGACCGCGCAGGCGATGCAGGGGTCGAAAGAGTGGATCGTGCGCAGGATCTCGAGCGGCTGCCTGGGGTCGTGCAGCGAGTGCCGGTCGGTCAGCGCGGCCTCATAGGCGCCCGCCTGGCCCTTCTCGTCGCGCGGCCCCGCGTTCCAGGTGGAAGGGACGACCGCCTGGTAGTTGGCGATCTTCTCGTCCTCGATCACGATCCAGTGCGCCAGCGCGCCGCGCGGGGCTTCCATGAAGCCCACGCCCCTCGCCTTGCCGGGCCAGCTCGACGGGTCCCACAGCGCCTCGTTGTGGACCGCGAGGTCGCCCGAGCGGATATTGGCGACGAGCTCGTCGTACCAGGTACCCATCTGGTCGGCGATGATCTTGCTCTCCAGCGTGCGCGCGGCGGTGCGGCCGAGCGTGGAGAACATCGCCGTCAGCGGGAGGCCCAGCTTGCCGAGCGCCATTCCGGCGAGGTCCCTGGTCGGCTGGTGCCCGCTCGCATAGAGCATCAGCACGCGCGCCAGCGGGCCGACTTCCATCGCGTGCCCCTTCCAGCGCGGCGACTTGAGCCACGAGTAGGAATTCGCGACGTCGAGCTGCTCGTAGGGCGGCTTGGGCCCGGTGAAGTTGAGGTTGGTCTGTCCCTCGTAGGGGTGTAGCCCCTTGTCCTTGCCGGTCGAGTAGTCGTACCAGCTGTGCGCGACGAACTCCTCGATCTCGCCCGGCGCATTGAGGTCGACCGGGTGGATCGTCGTCAGGTCGCGCCCCAGGATCACGCCCGCCGGGATCATCCAGGTTTCCTTGCCGCCATGGCCCCTGAGCGGGAAGTCGCCATAGGTCAGGAAGTTGCCCAGCCCCTCGCCGCGCGCGAACCAGTCCTTGTAGAACCCGGCGATCGCCAGCGTGTCGGGCACATAGACCTGGTCGACGAAGGTCTGCATCCTGGCGATGACGTCCTTGACCTTGTTGAGGCCGTCCATGTTGAGCGCGGTCGCCGCGCT
>JAJXVK010000156.1 GCA_021782155.1 Pseudomonadota bacterium | reverse complement strand
CTGACCCACGGCTATGCCGATTTCCGCGTGGTTTCCGCCGTCGCCGAGCTGACGCCGGACAAGAGGAACTTCATCATCACCTACGTGGTGGAGGAGGGGAAGCGCTACCACTTCGGCGACGTCAAGGTCGACAGCCAGCTGCGCGACCTCGACGGCGACAAGCTTGCCCAGAACCTGCCCATGCGCAAGGGCGACTGGTACAACGCCAAGGCGGTCGAGGACGAGGTCGACACGCTGACCCAGGTCGCCGGCACGCTGGGCTATGCCTTCGCCGACGTGCGGCCCGACTTCAACCGCAACAAGGACGACCTGACCATGGACGTGACCTTCCGCATCGCGGAAGCGCCACGCACCTATGTCGAGCGGGTCGACGTCAACGGCAACACGCTCACGCAGGACAAGGTCATCCGGCGCGAGTTCCGCCTGGCCGAGGGCGATGCGTTCAACGCGCTCCAGGTCAAGCGCACCACCAGCCGCATCAACTCGCTGGGCTATTTCCAGGACAAGTTCGAGGTCGAGCAGAAGCAGGGCAGCGCGCCCGACCGCGTCGTGCTCGAAGCCAACGTGGAAGAGAAGCCGACCGGCCAGCTCCAGCTCTCGGCGGGCTACTCTAGCCTCGAGAGCTTCATCTTCCAGGCCTCGGTCCAGCAGAACAACTTCCGCGGCCGCGGCCAGACGATCGGCCTCAGCGGCGACATCTCGAGCTATTCGAAGAGCGTCCAGGTCAGCTTCACCGAGCCCTACGTCTTCGACCGCAACATCTCGTTCGGCGTCGATGTCTACAGGCGCGATCTCAACAGCTTCAACTATTACAACGCCAACCGCAACACGACCTACAAGCAGTCGACCACCGGCGTGCAGTTCCGCCTGGGCGTGCCGCTGACCGAGTACATGTCGCTGGTGGGCCGCTACACGCTCAACTACGATCAGGTGTCGCTCGACAAGGGCACCTACTATCTGCCCGATGCCGCCGGCAACCTGCAGTGTTCGACGCTGCTCGCCGGGCGCTACCTGTGCGACGCGATCGGCAACCGCCTGAGCTCGATCCTCGGCGCTTCGCTGATCTACAACACGCTCGACAACAACGTCCACCCGACCAAGGGCTGGAGCATCATCGGCGGCGCCGACATTGCGGGTCTGGGCGGGTCGGTGCGCTACCTGCGACTCACCGGCAACGTCAACCGCTTCTTCCCTCTGGGCAAGGGCTTCATCTTCTCGCTGCGCGGCGAGGGCGGGATGATCAAGGGTCTTGGCCAGGATGTCCGCCTGACCGACCGCTTCTTCCTCGGCGAGCCGCAGATCCGCGGCTTCGACATCCGCGGCGTGGGGCCGCGCGTCCTGCGCGAGCCGCTGATCGCGGATGCGAACGGCAATCTCGTCCCGTCGACCGACCGCACGACCTACACCGACGACGCGATCGGCGGGAAGTACTATTACCTGGGCCACGCGGAGCTGGAGATTCCGCTTGGCTCGGGCGCCAAGGATCTTGGCCTCAGGCCCTCGATTTTCGCCGACATCGGCGCAGTCTGGGGCGCGACCAAGCCGACGCTCGACAGCTCGACCTCGGCGATCACGCTCTATAGCCAGACCTACAACGGCGTGACCTCGGTGACGACCAATGCGACCGCGCCGAACGGGACGGCCAACACGATCTACACCGCCATTTCGCCGTTCCAGGAATTCTATTACGGCGATACCCCCAGGCCGCGTATCTCGGTCGGTATCGGCGTCAACTGGAACTCGCCGTTCGGGCCGTTCCGCATCGACTTCGCCAAGACGCTCCTGAAGGCCAAGGGCGACGACCCCAAGACCTTCACATTCAACGTGGGAACCCAATTCTGATGAAACTCAAGACTATCGCTCTCGCACTTGCCCTCGGTTCCGCCAGCGCCGTCGGCCTGGCCCAGCCCGCGCTTGCCGGCGTGCCCGGCATCGCGGTGGCCAACCCCGAAGCCATCGTTGCCGCCTCGAACGCGTTCAAGGTCGCGCAGCAGCAGCGTCCGGTGACCTACAAGGCCCAGATCGACCAGGCCACCGCGCGCCGCGATGCGATCCAGGCGCAGCTCAAGCCGCTGTACGAAAAGCTCGACGCCGATTCGAAGAAGCCCGGTGCCGACCGCAACGCGCTCCAGCAGCAGGCGCTGCAGATCCGCCAGATCGAGCAGTCGGGCCAGGCCGAGATCAACCAGATCCTCGCGCCGCTGCAGCTCTCGCAGCAGTACGTGCTCGAGCAGATCGGCGACAAGCTCGACCAGGCCACGCAGCAGGCGATGGACAAGCAGAAGGTCACGCTGGTGCTCGATTCGGGCAGCGTGGTGAAGGCCGACCAGTCCTACAACCTCAACCAGGCGATCCTGACCGAGCTCAACGTGCTGATCCCGTCGGCGCAGCTGGTACCGCCCGCCGGCTGGATGCCGCGCGCCCAGCGCGAGCAGCAGGCGCAGGAACAGGCCGCGCAGGCCGCACAGCAGCCCGCGCAGGGCAATCCCCAGGCGCCTTCGGGCCGTTGAGACCCCTCGCGCGATGAGTGAGGAAATCAACGGGGCAGGGGGCGCCGCCGCGGCACCCCCCGGCACCGACGTCAAATCGCTTGACATCGTGCAGGTGATGGCGGCGCTGCCGCACCGCTATCCGCTTCTGCTGGTCGACCGGGTGGTCGCGCTGGTCCCCGACCAGTCGATCCACGCGGTCAAGGCGGTGTCGATGAACGAGCAGTTCTTCCAGGGGCATTTCCCCGGCCGCCCGATCATGCCCGGCGTTCTCCAGATCGAAGCGCTGGCGCAGGCGGCGGGCGTGCTTGCGGTGGAATCGCTAGGCCTGTCGGGCAGCGGCAAGCTCGTCTATTTCATGGCGATCGAGGAAGCGAAGTTCCGCACGCCGGTGGAGCCGGGCTGCCTGCTCGACCTGCATGTCGAGTTCGTCCAGAAGCGCTCGAAGGTCTGCAAGTTCGCCGGAAAGGCGATGCTGGGCGACAAGATCGCCAGCGAAGCGAACTTCACCGCGATGATCGGGTGATTGTCGGGTGCCGCAAGGAAGGCCGGTGGGCCTTCCCGCCCGGCGGACCGAAGTTCGCCTGCCACGACAGGGTTGCCAGACCGGCGGAAACAAACTAAGCGCGCGCCTTTCCGAGATTCCATGAGGCCGGTCGGAACCGGTCGCACCAACGGAGCTACCCGCCATGAAGGCCGATACCCATCCCGATTATCACATGATCAAGGTGCAGATGACCGACGGCACCGTGTTCCAGACGCGCTCCACCTGGGGCAAGGAAGGCGACACGCTGCACCTCGAGATCGATCCCACCACCCACCCGGCCTGGACCGGCGGCAAGGCGCAGCTTCAGGACGGCGGCCGCGTTGCCCAGTTCAACAAGCGCTTCGGCGGGCTCACGCTCAAGAAGTAAGCCTTTCCGCATCGCCGGAAGCCCTGAAGGGCGGCTCCACCGGGGCCGCCCTTTCGCATTATGCGAAGCGGGGGTATGGGCGCGGCCATGTCCCGCGCCGAAGCCGAAGCCGCCATCGCCGCACTCGTCCCCGCGTTCTACGAGCGGGTTCGCGCCGACGCGCTGATCGGGCCGGTCTTCGCCCATGCCGTCGAGGATTGGGACCGGCACCATGCGCGGCTGGTCGACTTCTGGTCCTCGGTGATGATGGGCACCGGGCGCTTCAAGGGTAGCCCGATGCAGGCGCACCTGCGCAACAAGGACCGCATCACGCCCGATATGTTTGACCGATGGCTGGCACTGTGGAACGAGGTGACGGGCGAAATGCTGCCGTCCGCGGCGGCGAACGAAATGCAGGCAAGAGCCCGCGCGATGGCCGAAAGCTTCAAGCTCGCTCTGTTCTTCCGGATCGAAGGCGTCGTCACCCGATATTAACCAAGCTTCGCTAGACCGGTCGGGTAGGGTTCCGAAAACCGAGGGCAAGGCCCAGCGGCGTTTGCGAGTGACATGGCGGCGAAGAGTTTCCTCAAGGGTTTGACCGAGCGTGCAACGACTCGCGCAGGCGGCGCAGGCGGCAAGTACGGCGACGCTCCGGTCATCGGCATGAACGATGCCGCGCGGCGCCTTGCAGTGCTTGACGACTGCGAGGACGCGGCGTTCTCGTGCCTGTGGGCCAGCGATGCGCAGGGCCGGCTGATCTATGTGTCGCCCAAGGCGGTGGAATTGCTCGGCTGTTCGCCCGACGACCTGCTCGCCCGTCCGCTGGTCGAGATTTTCGAGATCGACCCCAACAATCCCAACGGCAAGTCCGACCGGCCGCTCAAGTTCCAGCTCAGCGCGCACAGCAAGATCAAGGATCTGATCGTGCGCGTCGAACACGGTCGCGACGATGCGGGAGCGCGGCGGGCGTGGTGGTCAATCTCGGGCAATCCCAAGTCCGACGCGTCGGGCACGTTCCTCGGCTATCGCGGCAGCGCCAAGGACGTGACGGTCGAATACGAGAACCAGCTTCAGGATTCGCGTCTCGCCGAATACGATTCGCTCACCGGCCTCGCCAACCGCCATCGCATGGACCGCTTGCTCGATGGCACGCTGGCGGCGTTCAGGGCGGCCAAGCGCAGCTGCGCGCTGTTCATGATCGACCTCGACAAGTTCAAGCACGTCAACGACACGATGGGCCACCAGGCCGGTGACGAGCTGCTCAAGCAGGTGTCCGACCGACTGCAGCGGATCATTGGGGACAAAGGCGAGGTCGGGCGCCTGGGCGGCGACGAGTTCCAGGTGATCCTTCCCGACATGGACGATCGCGGCGAGTTGGGCGAGCTGGCCGACAAGGTCATCCAGATGCTGTCGCTACCCTATCCGATCGGCGACAAGCGCGCGATCATCGGCGCATCGGTGGGCGTTGCGATTGCCCCCTACGACGGCCTCGACCGCGACGCGCTGTCGCACAGCGCCGACCTTTCGCTCTATGCCGCGAAGAACTCCGGGCGCGGGCAGTTCCGCTTCTTCTCGCACGACCTCAAGGACGTGGCCGACGAGCGGCAGCAGCTGATGGAGGACCTGCGCGAGGCGTTGGCCGCGGACGCGCTCGAACTGCATTACCAGCCGGTCGTGCGCATCGACGACAACCTCGTGGTCGGCTTCGAGGGGCTGATGCGCTGGAACCATCCCGAACGCGGCTTCGTCAGCCCGGGCACGTTCATCCCGATCGCCGAGGAATCGAATCTCATCATCCAGCTCGGCGACTGGGCGCTGCGCCGCGCCTGCCGCGACGCGGTGGCCTGGCCGCAGTCGGTCAAGGTCGCTGTCAACGTCTCGGCGCTGCAGTTCGCCAACCCCGGCTTCCTCGATACCGTGGCCGACGTGCTGGAGAGCGCGGCGATCGATCCTGGCCGGGTCGAGCTGGAACTGACCGAAAGCGTTTTCATGGGCGACAACGCCCAGGTCGACGCGACCTTCAAGGGGTTGAAGGACCTTGGCGTGAAGCTGGCGCTGGATGATTTCGGCACCGGCTATTCCTCGCTCAGCTACCTGCGCTCGGCACCGTTCGACCGCATCAAGGTGGACAAGACCTTCGTCGATTCGTGCACCGCCAAGGACCAGAACAGCGCCAAGATCATCGCTGCGATCATCGGCCTGTCGAACGCGCTGGGCATCGAGACGACGGTCGAGGGCGTCGAGGCCTTCGACCAGCTCGACCTCGTGCGCCAGAAGGGCGCCAGAAACATCCAGGGCTGGATCTATTCCAAGGCGCTGCCGCAGAACGAAGTGCTCGAGCGCATGTCGCTGGGCACCTTCAAGATCGAGCCCGACGGCCCCGACCGCTACCGCGCAGAGCGCCGCACGGTGTTCAAGCGCATCGGCGTGATCCACGAGGACTACCGCCTGGGCGGCGTGATGCGAGACATGTCGAAGACCGGAGCGCGGATCGAAGGGCTATTCGGTCTGCCGCTCGGCACGGCGCTTGTGCTCGATCTCGGCGAGGGCCAGCTGGCCGTGTGCGAGGTCACCCGCGTGCGCGACGGCGAGATCGGCGTCGAGTTCGAGACGCCGCTGGTCAGCGACGGCGCGGGCGGACTGTGTACCCGCAATCGTATCTCTCCCTATGCGCTTGCAGCCGCGGGCATGCCGCTCGAGGCGCTACCAAAGGGAAGCTATCCGCTGGCGCTCAAGAGCAGGGGCTGAGGGGGGGCTGCAAGCCTCGCTCCTCTCTCGCTCGCGGGAGGGGGCAGGCGCGTGGAGCTTCGCCTCGAATGTCGCGACAGCTGGTTCCGATGCGGGCTGGTCGCATGTCTCGCCTGTACGGAAGAAGTGGCCGCCGTTCGCGCCGGAGATGGTCGAGGGGCGCCGGTCGCGGCAAATCAGGGCCGCAAGCTCGGCGCATTGGTCCGCATTCGGGAAATCGCGCAGCACGAGCCGTTCGAGCCGCGGCGAGCAGACGCTGGGCCGAGGTTTCGCCGGATGAGGGGACACAATAGCGGGACGCGACCCGCCTGCCAACTTGCCGCAAGGGTGCCGGTCGTCGTAAACCGATCGCCAATCCCGCCCAGGCGCATCGAACCATGTCTCCGCAGCCAGCCAAGACCTCGCGCGCCCGGCGCAACGGTTTCAGCCTCGTCGAGCTGATGGTCGTGCTGTTCGTGATGGGGCTGCTGGCGAGCGTGGTGGTGCTCGCCATCCCCGGCGATTCGCGCGAACTGCGCACCGAGGCCGAGCGTTTCGCGGCGCGCGCCAGTGCCGCGCGCGACGAGGCGATCACCGCCAGCGCGCCGGTCTCGATGGTGGTCAGCGATACAGGCTATTATTTCGAGCAGCGTGTTGCCGGGAACTGGCAGCCGTTCCCCGGCGACCGGTTCGGCCTCACCGCGTGGAACGAAGGCACCCATGCCGTGACCGGCGAAGAGGCGCGCGCGCGCGCGGGGCGCAGCCGCATCGTGTTCGATACCGTTGGTCTCGCCAGCAGCGATGCCGCGGTGCGCCTCTCGCGCAAGGACCAGACGATGACCGTGCGCATCGCGCGTGACGGCATGGTAAGCCTGGATGGGCATTAGCCGCGATCATCCGGAGGCCGGCTTCAGCCTGATCGAGCTGATGGTCGCGCTGGCGGTCTTCGCCATCGCCGCGCTTACCTTGCTGCGCATGGAAGGCGCGAGCATCGCCCGCACCGCCGACCTCGACCAGCGCTTCCTGCGCGAAGTGGTCGCCCAGAATCTCGCCGCCGAGATCCTCACCGATCCCGCGCCGCCCGCGCTCGGCGAGGCGAGTGGGACCGTGCTCAATGAAGGCCGCCGATTCCAGTGGACCCGTCGCGTGGTGGCGCGGCCCGATACCGGCGTGCTGGGCATCTCGGTCAGCGTGGTCGAGACGACACCCGGCGCGGTGCAGGCGCCCGCCTTCACGCTCGACTTCACGCGGCTGCCCGGCGTATGAGTGCGCCGATCGGTTCCGTCGCGAAGCGCAACGGCTTCACGCTCGTCGAGATGCTGGTCGCTCTGGCGGTTTTCTCGATCATCGCGGTCAGTGCGCTTGCGCTGCTGCGCTTCTCCGTCGACGCCGAACTGGCGAGCCGGGCGAAGACCGACGAAATCGCCGCCCGGCGCCGCTTCCTTTCGGTATGGACCGCCGACCTCGCGCAGGCCACGCCGCGCCCGGCGCGCGACGAAGGCGGAGTGGCGCATCCCGCGCTCGAGGCACCGGGTGGCGAGGTGCTGCTGCGCCTCACGCGCAGCGGCTGGTCGAACCTCGACGCCGCGCCGCGCCCCAGC
>JAJXVK010000155.1 GCA_021782155.1 Pseudomonadota bacterium | reverse complement strand
GCGGTCGTCGCCGCCGAGGCCGAAGGCAAGCCGTTCGAGGCCGTGGCCGAACTGGTGCGCGGCGTGCGCGGACGCGAAGGGCTCAGCACCGGCGACACCAATCACGGCATCTGGTCGGCCGGCATGGTGCAGGGCCTGATCCACGACATTCCGACTTGCGACGTGCTCTTGAAGCGCATCGTGGCCGAGGCCGAGGAAATCGTCCGCGGCCGGCTGGGCGCAATGCTGGTTTAATTCTTCACGAACACCCCAAGGAGACTCTAAAATGGCCGAAGCCTATATCATCGACGCCTGCCGCACCCCGCGCGGCGTGGGCAAGCCGGGCAAGGGCGCGCTGTCGCACCTGCACCCCCAGCACCTCGCCGCGACGGTGCTCAAGGCGATCAAGGAGCGCAACAACCTCGACACCTCGACCGTCGACGACGTGATCTGGTCGTGCTCTTCGCAGTACGGCAAGCAGGCGGGCGACCTCGGGCGCATGGCTGCGCTGGCCGCGGGCTATGACATCTCGGCCAGCGGCACCACGCTCGACCGCTTCTGCGGCGGCGGCATCACTTCGGTGAACCTCGCCGCGGCGACGATCATGGCGGGCATGGAAGACTGCGTGGTCGCCGGCGGCACCGAGATGATGAGTTTCACCGCCGCATGGGGCGCCGAGCAGGCCAACGCGGGTTTCAAGCCGCTGGGCATGGGCTCGGGCAACCCCGAGCTCGACGCGATGCACCCGCAGTCGCACCAGGGCGTGTGCGGCGATGCGATTGCCGCGCGCGAGGGCATCGATCGGCACGCGCTCGACGCGCTGGCGCTGGTCAGCCAGGAACGCGCCGACCGCGCGATCCGCGAAGGCCGCTTCGACAAGTCGCTGGTCACCGTCTACAACGAGGACGGTACGGTCGCGCTCGACCACGAGGAATTCCCGCGCCCCGAAACGACCATGGAGGGCCTCTCGGCTTTGCGGGCCAGCTTCGACGGGATCGCCGATTTCGACCTTGGCGACGGGGTGACATTCCGCAAGCAGATCACGCGCCGCTATCCCGAGCTCGAATGGAAGGGCGTGCACCACGCCGGCAACTCCTCGGGCGTGGTCGACGGCGCCGCCGCGGTGCTGCTGACCAGCAAGGCATACATCGAGAAGCACGGCCTCAAACCGCGCGCGCGGATCGTCGCCTATGCCAACCAGGGCGATGACCCCACGCTGATGCTCAACGCGCCGGTTCCGGCGGCGAAGAAGGTGCTCGAAAAGGCCGGTCTGACCAAGGACGACATCGACCACTGGGAAATCAACGAGGCCTTTGCCGTGGTCGCCGAGAAGTTCATCCGCGACCTCGAGCTCGACCGCACCAAGGTCAACCCGAACGGCGGCGCGATGGCGCTGGGCCACCCGATCGGCGCCACCGGCTCGATCCTCATCGGCACCGTGGTGGACGAGCTCGAGCGGACCGGCGGGCGCTATGGCCTCGTCACGATGTGCGCGGCGGGCGGCATGGCCCCGGCAATCATCATCGAGCGCATGGATAGCTGATCGAAGTCATTTCTCTCCTGCCGGTTGGCCGCTAGGGTCCTCGGCAGGAGAGAGGACAAATCATGACCGCACGCAGCCCCGTCGAGGCGCTCGACACGCACGAGGTGTTCAACCAGGCGGCGCCGCTCGAGGACGTCGACCTGTTCGCCACCGACCGGGCGCTGTCCGATGCCGTGGCGAAGGCCGGGGCGGGGGAGCATGCCGGGCGGCTCTCGGCGCTGGGCAAGCGCGCGGGCTCGGCCGAAGTGCAGGGCTGGGGCACCGAGGCGAACCGGGTGCTGCCGGTACTCGAAACGCACGACCGCTATGGCCGGCGGATCGACGAGGTCACCTTCCACCCGGCCTACCATGAACTGATGCGGCTGGGGCTGGAGAGCGGCTTCGCCAGCGCGGCGTGGGATGGCACGGCGAACGGCCACGCGCTCCACGCCGCGACGCTGATGCTGTCCACACAGCCCGACGCGGGCACCACCTGCCCGATGACGATGACCTATGCCGCCGTCCCCGCGCTCGCCGCCGAGCCCGACGTCGCAATCGAATGGACCCCGCGCATCCTTGCCGGGCGCTACGACCCCTCGGTGCGTCCCGCCAACGAAAAGGCGGGCGTCACCATCGGCATGGCGATGACCGAGAAACAGGGCGGGTCCGACGTTCGCGCCAACACCACGAAGGCGGTCGCCGCGCCGGACACGGGCGCGGGGTGGTATTCGCTTACCGGGCACAAGTGGTTCTGCTCGGCCCCGATGTGCGACGCGTTCCTGACGCTCGCCTATGCGGACGGCGGGCTGACCTGTTTCCTGCTGCCGCGCTGGCTGCCCGATGCGACACGCAACGCGGGCTTTCGCGTCATGCGCCTGAAGGACAAGATGGGCGACAAGTCCAACGCATCGTCCGAGGTCGAGTACCACGGCGCGCTGGCGCGGCGCGTGGGGCCGGAAGGGCGGGGCGTGGCGACGATCATCCAGATGGTCCAGCACACCCGGCTCGACTGCGTGATGGGCTCGGCCGGGCAGATGCGCTGGGGGCTGGCGCAGGCGGCGTGGCACGCGGCGCACCGCTCGGCCTTCCAGAAGCGGCTGGTTGACCAGCCGGCGATGGCGAACGTGCTGGCGGACCTCGCGCTCGAAAGCGAGGCGGCCACCGCGGTCGGCCTCAGGCTGGCGCAGGCGTTCGACGAGGAAGACCCGATCGCGCGGCTGCTCACCCCCGTCGCCAAGTACTGGGTGTGCAAGCGCGCGCCGGGCATGATCTACGAAGCGATGGAGGCGCACGGCGGCGCGGGCTACGTCGAGACCGGGCCGATGGGCCGCCTGTTCCGCCAGTCGCCGCTCAACGCGATCTGGGAAGGCTCGGGCAACGTCATCGCGCTGGACGTGCTGCGCGCCGCCGCGCGCGAGCCGAAATCGGTCGAGGCCCAGCGCGCGTTCCTGCTCGCCCAGCGCGGAAAGAACACCGCCTACGACCGCGCGCTTAACGCCTTCGACTGGAAGAACCTGCACCAAGGCACCGCGCGGCTCGGTGTCGAGCGGCTGGCGCTGATGGCGCAGGCGGCGGTGCTGCTCGGCTGGGACAACCCGGTGGCTGACGCGTTCTGCACGCTGCGGCTGGAGGAGCGCGGCATGGCCTATGGCGCGTTCGACGCCATGCTGGACACCCGGGCGATTATCGAACGGGCGATGCCCGACGCCTGAGGGACGAGTTCTTGGGGGCTTGCGCTGACCCCCGCTCGCAGGCCATCAGCCACTCCACCGTAATGGATGAGAGAATCGGGCGAGTGATCGAACAGGTTTCAGCCAACCGCAGCCACGGCGGAACGCAGGGCGTCTATACCCACCAGTCGAGCGAGACCGGCACGCCGATGACCTTCTCGGTCTTCGTGCCCGATCATGCGCCGGGCGCGAAGCTGCCGGTGCTGTGGTACCTTTCGGGGCTCACCTGCTCCCACGCCAACGTCACCGAGAAGGGCGAATACCGCGCCGCCTGCGCACAAGCCGGAATCATCTTCGTGGCGCCCGATACCTCTCCGCGCGGCGACGAGGTGCCCGCCGACGAAGGCTACGACTTCGGCAAGGGCGCGGGCTTCTATGTCGATGCGACGCAGGAGCCGTGGAAGGCGAGCTTCCGCATGCGCAGCTATATCGAGAACGAACTGCCCGCGCTGATCGCGGCGCAGTTCCCGGCGGACATGGGCCGGCAAGGCATCACCGGCCATTCGATGGGCGGTCACGGCGCGCTGACCATCGCGCTGCGCAACCCGAATCGATTCCGTTCGGTCAGCGCCTTCGCGCCGATCGTCTCGCCGCTTGCCTGCCCCTGGGGTGAGAAGGCGCTCGAAGGATACATCGGCGCGGACAGGGCGGCCTGGCGCGAATACGATGCCTGCGCGCTGATCGAGGACGGCGCGCGGCTGCCCGGACTGCTGGTCGATCAGGGCACGGCGGACAATTTCCTTGGCGAGCAGCTCAAGACCGGGTTGCTGGTCGCCGCCTGTGCGAAGGCTGGGATCGATGCGGAAATCCGCATGCAGGAGGGCTATGACCACTCCTATTACTTCATATCGACCTTCATGGCCGATCACGTTGCCTGGCACGCCGCGCGCCTTGCGTGACGGTGCCCGAGAAGCGTTCGGCAGGAGTTTCGCAGGCGCCCGGGAATTGCTTAGGGGATTGAACTCAGGGCAAATCCGGTCAATTGTTTCATTATGGAAATTTCAGCGTGGGCGGATCATAACGATCTCCCAGATGGGTTGCACCGGTAATGATCGCGATGTCCGAGCCATTTGAAGGAACCGGCCTGATCGACGAGTTGACGCTCAAGCAGCGCGAGGTGCTCGACCTGCTCATCCAGCACAAGACCTCGAAGGAAATCTCGCGCCTGCTGGGCATTTCGCCGCACACGGTAGACCAGCGCATCACACTGGCGCGCGCCAAGTTCAAGGTGTCGACGCGCAACGAAGTGGCGCAGGCCTACAGCCAGCTGATTGCCGGGTCCGACGCGCGACCCATTGAAAGCAAGACATGCGATCAATCCATATATCAAAATTCCCATGTCGCCGGATCGAGCCGATTCGACCACACGACGAGGCGGGATGACGCGGATGTCATGGCTTCATCGAGTGTCCGGACGGCATTGCAGGGGGCCGCAGACGCACCAGCGGAGAAGCCATATTACCACGTCCTCCCGGAGGTGTTCGACGGCCCCTACGGTACGTTGCTGCGTCTTGGCGCCATGACCGCGCTCTCGATCCTTGTGATCCTGGTCGGACTTGGCGGGCTGAGCATGTTCGCCCAGCTGTCGACGATGTTCGATCTCTGACGAGGGAACCGACGACGCCTCCCTGTGCAAACGTCGGAGCCGGCATGTCCGGCTGGGAGGCAGACGATGACGATGACTGTGGAAGTGGCGAAGCTTCGGATCGCCCGCAATCTGTATGAAGCCGAAGCCGCACTTGACGATGCGCTGAGGCGGCAGTCGCAACTCATGACAACGCTGGTCGAGGCGCGTCGTGGGACCGGGGTCGCCCCGTTCACAGGACAGGAAGCGCTGATGCGTCTTGCAAAGCTGCAGCAGTCGATGCTGTCGGCAGGCGGAGATCTCGCGCGGGTTCATTGCCGGTTGCAGGATGTCGGGCGCGAGCTGATGGGCGACGCCGGGGGTACTACGCCGACGGCCGTGCTCGCCGCAGCGGTCGATGTTTCCGACGCTGCCCAGCGCGCGGCCTGACGGGATAGTCCGATGAGGAAAATCAATGTTCGAACCTTGGGTGACCATGTCGTTTTCCCTGACGATGGGACTTTGCGCCAGCTTTCGCGGAGGGGAGCCGGAGCGTCTTGCGGCGCTGATCCTGATCACGGGGACACTGGCCGCCATTGTCTTCGCGTGGGCTGTCGGTCTTCCGGCCTATTTCGTCGTCTATCCGGGCGGCATGGTGGTCGACGCATGGATGCTGGTGGGGCTGGTGTGGGTCGGTCTCAGGGCCAACCGCGGCTGGCCCCTGCTGGTCGCCGCGCTGCAGATCGTGATCATGCTCGCCCACGTCTCGAAGATCGCGGACGCCGTGGCCTCGCGCAAGGCCTACTGGGCCATGACACACCTGCCGTTTCTCCTGCAGATGCTGGTCGTGACGATCGGCTGCTGGTCGCATCACCGGCGAACACAGCGCATAGGGTGGTATCATCCCTGGCGGCTGGCCTGAGGGGGAGGGGAGCATGATCCGCATCGCCAGCAACCGCTACGCGCAGCTCGTCTCGTCCGACCAGATCGAAGGTGGCGGCGGCAAGCCGCGCGAGAACGATGACGCTATCCTGTGCCTTGCGCGGGAAATCTATTCGGAGCGCCGGCGCCGTGAGCGCATGTTCCCCGAGGACCTGTTCGGCGAGCCGAGCTGGGACGTCCTGCTCGACCTCTTCATTGCCGGCCGCGAGCAACGACGGGTGCCGACAACCAGCGCCTGCATCGGCAGCCATGTGCCGCCGACCACCGCGCTGCGCTGGCTGCGCATCCTCGAACAGCGCGGGCTGATCGAACGCGAGAACGACCGGCGTGACGGGCGGCGCACCTTCGTGCGGCTCAGCCCCTACGGCATGAACCTGCTGGAGCGTTTTCTCAGCACGACGCGCGCGATGACCGCCGAGTGCAAGGAGGGCGGCGGCAGGGACTGAACAAGTGTCCTGCCGCGGTCGATCAGCCGCCGCGCATTCCCAGGGCGTCGGCGGCTTCGATCACCGCGGCGAGCGCGGCGCGCTCCTGGGGCAGGACGCCATCCCAGTCGGGCAGGAAGGCGCGCGCCGTGGCCAGCAGGCCGCCCGGCGCACCGGCCAGTTCGGCGCGGTAGGACTCGATCGTTTCGCACCCGTCCACCGCCGCCCAGTCGATCCCGCCGGGGCCGGGCCGCTGTCGGAAGGTCCACAGCGCTTCCACGGCGCGGTCGACCGCCGCACGCGCCTGCTCGCCCAGCGCCTCTCCCGATGCGCGGGCCTTGAGCCGCTGGCGGTAACGGCGCTGTCTCTCTGCATTGGTCAGGGCCATGGGCGTTACCTAACGCATGGCCCGGGCGCGTTCCTACTCCGCAAGACCACCTAGGCGGCTCCGTGCGTTCTGATCGATCGACGTCGCCGAGGTCGAGCGCTTCGTCCATTGATCCAGGTCAAGGCGCTTGTATGCAACACATACGATTATTCCCCCGTCGGCGAATCAAATCGCCGCGCGCCGTGCCGGACGCGGCAAAGGGAAGGATCAAGGCCGTGATGACAGAAGACCAGAAGGCGCTCAGGCGCTCCATCCCCGGGACTTCGCTGTTCGACGGGGACCTCGCGAGCAAAGGCTTCGAGCTCAACGCGATGTGCTTCTCGTTCAACGACGAGGCGAACCG
Organism: Pseudomonadota bacterium; assembly: GCA_021782155.1. Classification (GTDB taxonomy): domain Bacteria; phylum Pseudomonadota; class Alphaproteobacteria; order Sphingomonadales; family Sphingomonadaceae; genus Novosphingobium. Next base: position 855 of record JAJXVK010000155.1, on the reverse strand, counting down.
CAAGGCGTTCCTCGAGGACGAGCAGGCCTATATCGACAAGTTCAACCTCACCCCCGAACAGCGCAAGGTGGTCGCGGATCGCGACGTGCTGGGAATGCTCGATGCGGGCGGCAACGTCTATTACCTCGCCAAGCTGGCCGGGATCCTCGGCCTCGGCGTCCAGGATCTGGGCGCGCTGCAGACCGGCATGAGCGTAGACGAATTCAAGGCCATGCTCCTGAAGCAGGCCGACCAGGTCAAGGAGAACGCATGATGGCCCAGATCATCGGCGGCTATTTCACCAGCCACGTGCCCGCCATCGGCGGCGCGATCGTCCGCGGCGACCAGCAGGCGACCTACTGGAAGCCCTTCTTCGACGGCTTCCCGCCGATCCGCGAATGGCTTGGGCGCCAGAAGCCCGACGTCGCGGTGGTGTTCTACAACGACCACGGATTGAACTTCTTCCTCGACAAGATGCCGACCTTCGCGGTCGGCGCGGCGGCGGAATACCAGAACGCCGACGAGGGCTGGGGCCTGCCGGTCTACAAGCCCTTCGCGGGTCACCCGGCGCTGAGCTGGCACGTGATCGAGGAACTCGTCTCCAGCGAGTTCGACATCACCATGTGCCAGAAGATGCTGGTCGACCACGCGCTGTCGATCCCGTTCGAGCTGGCCTGGCCCGAAACCGACGCCTGGCCGGTCAAGCTGGTGCCGATCGCGATCAACACCGTGCAATACCCGCTGCCCAGCCCCAAGCGCGTGCTCGCGCTCGGCCGGGCGGTGAACCGCGCGCTGCAATCGTGGCAGGGCGACGAGAAGATCGTGGTGATCGGCACCGGCGGGCTGTCGCACCAGCTCGACGGCGCGCGCGCCGGC
>JAJXVK010000154.1 GCA_021782155.1 Pseudomonadota bacterium | reverse complement strand
GCATTGCTCAAGACGCTCGAGGAGCCACCCGCGCATGTGAAGTTCCTCTTCGCGACGACCGAGGTCGACAAGCTGCCGGTCACCGTGCTCAGCCGCTGTCAGCGATTTGATTTGCGCCGCATTCCGGGCGACATGCTCCAGCGGCACTTCGCTGGCGTATGCGCGGCCGAAGGCGTGGAGGCGGAGGACGAGGCGCTGCGCATGGTCGCCGCCGCCGCCGAAGGATCGGTGCGCGACGGGCTGTCGATCCTCGACCAGGCGATCAGCCATGCCGACATGGCGGGTGGCGGTCCGGAAAACGCCAGCCTCATCACCGCCGAACAGGTGCGCGACATGCTGGGCCTCGCCGACAAGGCGATGCAGCGCCGCGTGTTCGAGGCGCTGCTCGCCGGCGACGGCACGCGCCTGCTCGACGAGATCGCGCAGCAATATGCGCTCGGTGTCGAGCCGCTGGCGCTGATGCGCGCGCAGTTGGACCTCGTTCACCGCGTGACCGTCGCGCAGATCGGTGGCAGCGGCGTGGACGGCCGCTCGGCAGAAGAACGCGCGGATCTGGAGGGCTGGGCCGGCAAGCTTTCGGCCGGGCAGCTTCACCGGCTGTGGCAGCTCCTGCTCAAGGGTCACGATGAAGTGAAGGGCGCGCCCGATCCGCTGCCCGCCGCGCAGATGGCGCTGCTGCGCGTGATGCATGCCGCCGACATGCCCGATCCCGGTCAGCTGGTGAAGAAGCTGGAAGACATCGCCTCGCGCGCTCCGGCAGCCGCCGCGCCCGAGCCATCGGGCGATGCGCAGGCCGCCGCGTCCGTCGCGTCGGCGCCGGTCCATGCCTCGGTCGGCTGGGCGGCGCTCATCGGGCGGATCGACCACGCCGGGATGATGCGCGTCGCACAGATCATGCACGACTGGGTGCGCGTTGTGGACCTGCGCGAGGGCCGCCTGCGCTACCAGCTTGCGCCCGGCTATTCGGAGGATGTCGCGCCCGAAATCCGCGACGCGCTGCTGCGCGTGACGGGCGAGCGCTGGCAGGTCGAACACGCGCCCGGCGAAGCGCAGCCCAGCTTGCGCGAGCGCGAGGAATCCGAAAGGCAGACCGCCCGCGCGGCCATGCTCGCAGACCCGCTGGTCAAGGCCGCCTTCGAGGCCTTTCCCGATGCCGAGCTGGTCGACGAGAGCCGCACCAACGATCAAACAGTCACCCCGTGGAGCCGACGCGCATGAAGTCGATGGAAGAGATGATACAGGCGGCCCAGCAGGCCGCGCAGACGATCCAGAAGCAGATGGAGGAGGCCCAGGGCCGCCTCGACCAGATCGAGGTCGAAGGCGTTTCGGGCGGCGGCATGGTCAAGATCCGCTGCTCGGCCAAGGGCCGCGTGATCGGCGTGTCGATCGACGACGGCCTGATGGAGCTAAGCGAAAAACAGATGCTCGAAGACCTCGTCGCCGCCGCCTTCAACGATGCGCGCGGCAAGGCCGATGCCGCCTCGGCCGAGGAAATGCAGAAGGTCCAGGCCGCTGCCGGCATCCCGCCCGGATTCAAGCTGCCGTTCTGATCGCGGGGCAGCGAGGGCAGGGGGACTGAGGAGCAATTCGCGATGATAGAGTTCGCACAGGTCCGCGACGTTCCCGGCGCGGTCAATCCGCCCAACGCGGGGCACGAATACCGCGTCGTCGTGGCGGTGGGCGAGGGCGGCGATCCTCCGCGCGGCTTCCTCAAGGCCGGCCGGCTCTACAACCTGCTCGAAACGCATGGAGCATTGGGCGGGCATCACATCGTCGCGGTGGTTTACGGTAGCGCGGTCCCCTCGGTGATCGCGGACAACTCCGCTTGCGCCAGGGCCGCGATCGACCAGCTGAACGCGGCGGGAATCACCGTCGCGGTTTGCAGCCAGGCGGTCGTCGACCAGGGCTTCAGGCCCAAGGACATCGTCGCGGGCGTGCGGCTCGACGTCTCGGCGGTCACCACGCTGGCTACGCTGCAGGTCGAAGGATACGCGCTGATCGTCTGACGCGAGGCCGTCCACAACCGATTCCCGCACACCATTGCGGAGCGCGGGGGGCAGTCCCATATCTGCGCCAAAGCTCCCCGGCGCCGCGCCTCGCGATGCCCGCCGGGACAAGGAATGGACGAAATGAAACTCTACCCCCTGCTTCCCCTGCGCGACATCGTGGTCTTTCCCGGCCGCGTTGTGCCTTTGTTCGTGGGCCGCGCGAAGTCGGTCGCCGCGCTTGAAGCGGCGATGGCCGGCGACAAGGAGATATTCCTGCTCGCCCAGCTTGACCCGGGCTGCGACGATCCCGAGCGCGACGACCTTTACGACATGGGCGTGGTCGCCACCGTGCTCCAGCTGCTCAAGCTGCCCGATGGCACCGTGCGCGTGCTGGTCGAGGGTCTGCGCCGCGCGCAGCTTTCCGAACTGCGGGTCGACGGCGACATGGTCATCGCAGGCGTCGAGACGGTCGAGGATACCGTGTCGGAAGGCCCCGAGATCGAGGCGATGATGCGCCAGGTGGTCGAGCAGTTCGGCGAATATGCCAAGCTCTCGAAGAAGCTCCCGCAGGACATCGACGAGCAACTCGGCGACATCGACGACGCGGGCGAACTGGCCGACACGGTCGCCGCCAGCATCGCCGCCAAGGTCTCCGAAAAGCAGGCAGCACTGACCGAGATTGACCAGCTCAAGCGGCTGGAGATGGTGCTCGCCTTCATGGAGGGCGAACTCGGCGTGCTGCAGGTCGAGCGCAAGATCCGCGGCCGCGTGAAGCGGCAGATGGAGAAGACGCAGCGCGAATACTACCTCAACGAACAGCTCAAGGCGATCCAGTCGGAGCTTGGTGGCGGCGGCGACGACGAGACGAACGAGATCCAGGAGCTGCAGGAGAAGATCGACAAGCTCAAGCTGTCGAAGGAAGCGCGCGCCAAGGCCAACGCCGAGCTCAAGAAGCTGCGCACGATGCAGCCGATGAGCGCCGAGGCGACGGTGATCCGCAACTACCTCGACGTGTTGCTGGGTCTGCCCTGGGGCAAGAAATCGAAGCTCAAGAAGGACATCGACAAGGCGCAGGAGGTGCTCGATGAGGACCACTACGCGCTCGACAAGGTCAAGGACCGCATCGTCGAATACCTCGCGGTACAGGCGCGCACCAACAAGCTGAAGGGGCCGATCCTGTGCCTCGTCGGCCCTCCGGGCGTGGGCAAGACCTCGCTGGGCAAGTCGATCGCAAGGGCGACCGGGCGCCAGTTCGTGCGCCAGTCGCTGGGCGGCGTGCGCGACGAAGCCGAGATTCGCGGCCACCGCCGCACCTACATCGGCTCGCTGCCGGGCAAGATCGTCACCAATCTCAAGAAGGCCGGCACGACCAACCCGCTGTTCCTGCTCGACGAGATCGACAAGCTCGGCCAGGACTTCCGCGGCGACCCCGCCTCGGCGCTGCTCGAGGTGCTCGATCCCGAGCAGAACGCGAAGTTCCAGGACCACTACCTGGAGCTCGACATCGACCTGTCGGACGTGATGTTCGTGTGCACCGCGAACAGCCTCAACCTGCCGCAGCCGCTGCTCGACCGCATGGAGCTGATCCGGCTGGAAGGCTACACCGAGGACGAGAAGGTCGAGATCGCCCAGCGCCACCTGATCGAAAAGCAGGTCGAGGCGCACGGGCTCAGGAAGGGGGAGTTCGAGCTGACCGAACCGGCGCTGCGCGACCTCATCCGCTACTACACGCGCGAGGCGGGCGTTCGCACCTTGGAGCGCGAGATCGCCCGGCTGGCGCGCAAGGTGCTGCGCGCGATCCTGGAGAAGAAGGCCGACAAGGTCGTCATCACGCCCGGGAACCTTGGCGATTATGCCGGCGTGCGCAAGTTCCGCCACGGAATGTCGGACGAGGAAAACCAGGTCGGCGCGGTCACGGGGCTCGCCTGGACCGAGGTTGGCGGCGAACTGCTCACGATCGAGAGCGTCACCGTGCCGGGCAAGGGCGGGATCAAGACCACCGGCAAACTTGGCGAAGTGATGAACGAGAGCGTGCAGGCCGCCTTCAGTTTCGTGAAGGCGCGCGCGCCCGCTTACGGCATCAAGCCCTCGCTGATCGCGCGCAAGGACATCCACATCCACCTGCCCGAAGGCGCCGTGCCCAAGGACGGGCCGAGTGCGGGCATCGGCATGGTCACCTCGATCGTCTCGACGCTGTCGGGCATCCCGGTGCGCGCCGACGTGGCGATGACCGGCGAGGTCACGCTGCGCGGGAGGGTGCTGCCGATCGGCGGCCTGAAGGAGAAGCTGCTTGCGGCGTTGCGCGGCGGAATCAAGACGGTGCTGATCCCCGAGGAGAACAGCAAGGACCTCGTCGAGATTCCGGCGAACATCCGCGAGGGCCTGGAGATCGTTCCGGTCAGCCACGTCGACGAAGTCCTGGCGCGCGCGCTGGTCTCTCCGCCCGAAGCGATCGAGTGGACCGAGGCCGACGACATCGCCAGCCAGCCGACCCCGCATGTCTCCGCGGACGCGCCGTCTCCTACCGCGCACTGAGCAAAAATGCTGCGCAGCATCGCGTAACCTTGGAAGCGAATCGTGCGGCCTCGCTGCAATTTTTTTGCGCGGGCCGTGCGGTTCATCGCGAAATGCGGCTGAATCGGGGGTAAATCGCCGATTTGAGCCACTTTTGCCTTTGACAGCCCGGGTGAAACCCGCTCAATTCCCGCGCACCCGAAAGGCGATTCCAACCACAGTTTTTCCAGATAAGAAGGTAGGGGGTTCGGTAGATGAACAAGAACGATCTGATCAGCGCGGTCGCAGACTCGAGCGGCCTGACCAAGGGCGATGCGACGAAAGCGGTCGAAGCCGTGTTCGATTCGATCACGGGCGCCCTTGGCAAGGGCGACGAAGTGCGTCTGGTCGGTTTCGGCACCTTCTCGGTTGCCAAGCGCAAGGCCTCCACGGGACGCAACCCGCGCACCGGCGAACCGATGTCGATCAAGGCTTCGTCGCAGCCGAAGTTCAAGGCGGGCAAGGGCCTGAAGGACGCCGTCAACTAAATCGCGCTTTCGCAGTGCCGGCGCATCGGGTTGGGCTGGCTAGCGAATGATGAAAGGCCGCGTTCGCCGACATGGCGGACGCGGCATTTTCGTGCGGCGTGGGTGCGGACCATTGTGCGGGCGGACAATCGCGCCGAGGCGCGACCTGCAGGCCGTTGACCGTCCGATCGTGCGAGCGCCCGCCGTGGCGCGCGCCACCCCGACTTGCCGGAGTCCCGATTGATGGAAGTGATCCTGACTTCGGCGGCCGTGGTCGCCTTCGCCGAGATCGGTGACAAGACCATGCTGCTGGCGATCGTGCTGGCGGCGCGGCTGCGCCGACCGCTGCCGATCATCCTCGGCATTCTCGCCGCGACGCTTGCCAACCATGCGCTGGCGGCCTTCGTCGGCGACGTTGCGGCGACCCTGCTGTCGGGCAAGTGGTTCCGCTACGTTGTCGCGGCCGGGTTCCTCGCGATGGCCGCGTGGACGCTGGTGCCCGACAAGCTCGACGACGAGGAGGCGCCCGAGGTAACGCCGCGCTTCGGGGCCTTCGTCACCACACTGGTCGCGTTCTTCCTCGTCGAGATGGGCGACAAGACCCAGGTCGCCACGATCGCGCTGGGTGCGCGCTACCAGAGCGTAATGCTGGTGACCGCGGGCACGACGCTGGGCATGATGGCGGTCAACGTACCCGCGGTGTTGTTTGGCGGAAAGATCGTGGAGCGCGTGCCGCTGTCCGCCGTTCGCGCGGTCGCCGCGGCAATGTTCGCGGCGATCGGGCTGTGGCTGCTGGTTGAAACCGCGACCGCGGGCTGAGGCGCGGTTACTTGCCCAGCCGCAGCAACGCCGTCGGCGCCGAGGCGCTTTGCATGGTCACGCGCCAGTCGAGCTTCCTTGCACCGCCCGCCAGGGCGCTTGGGCCGTTCTCGGTGTTGTTGGCGAGAATTTCGCCATCGGTGACGATCGTGAACGTGCCGTCCATCGGCGGCAGGTTGACCTCCTTTTTCGCATCCCTGGACTTGGCCATCGCGCTCATCATGCCAAGCATGGGCCCGCCACTCGCGGTCGGTGCGAACGAGGGCGCGTCGATCCGCACCGTGCCGTCGGCGTTGCGGTAGGCCGCGACAAAGGGCAGCGCCATCGGCATGACTTCGAGCGTGGGGAAGGTGAAGTCGTGGTCGAGCCTGCCCGACACCTCATAGTCCACTTCAAACACGCCGTGGCCCTTGTCGACGACCGACTTCCACCCCGCCTGCTTGCGCAGCTTTTCGGCGAACATGGCCGAGGCCTTGGGGTCGCTGGGGTCCATGCCGCCCAGCATGGCCTGCATCATCGCCTTTTCTTCGGCGTCGTTCTTGCCCGCCTTGTCGTGGTTTTCGGTCCAAAGGGACTTCTGCCGGCCCACCTCCTCGTCGGTGCAGGCGCGCTCCTTGTCGTCGTTGTCGTAACACGGAGAGGCGGTGAAGGTGCTGTCGGCAGCCGCATCGTCCTTCTTCGCCTTGTCGGCGATGTCGGACAGCGCGAGCATCGTGATCTCGCCGTTGTAGGTGAAGCGGAAGGTGCCGTCGCGATGAATGTCGAGCCGCGACACGAACTTGCCGGGTATCAGCAGACAGCCCGTCAGCAGCAGCGCCAGCCCCGCGACGACAGCGATCCCGGTTATCCGCTTCATCCTCTCCTCCTGTGACCGTTGTCTCAGTCTGCATCCTCGCGCGTGGCGACCGCGTAAAGCGCTATCGCCGCCGCATTGGAAACATTGAGGCTTTCGATCGCCGATGCAATCGGAAGTCGCGCGATCGCGTCGCAATGCTGTGCGACGTTGTGGCGCAGCCCTTCACCCTCGGCGCCGAGCACCAGTGCAACCGGACCCGCGGGCAGGGCCGAGGGGAACACCGCCAACCCTTCGCCGTCGAGCCCGATCCGCCAGTAACCGGCCTCGGAAATCTTCTCGAGCGCGCGGGCGAGGTTGACCACGCGCACCCACGGCACGGCTTCGAGCGCGCCCGAGGCGGATTTGGCCAGCACGCCCGATTCGGGCGGGGCGTGGCGATCTTGCGTGATCAGCGCCGCGGCGCCGAACGCCGCGCATGAACGCAGGATCGCGCCGACATTGTGCGGATCGGTCACCTGGTCGAGCAGGACGAGGACATGACCCTCGGCCGCGTCGAGCACGTCGTCGAGCGAAAGCTCGGGCAGCGGCAGCACGTCGAGCACCAGCCCCTGGTGCGGCGCATCGCGCGCGACGAGGCGGGCGAGGTCGGCGGCTTGCGCATATTCGACCGGCAGCGAGGAAGGCAATTCGGCGCCGTTGTCGTCGAGCAGTTGCTGGATCGCCTCACGCGTGCCCCACAGCTTTTTCGCGTCGCGATCCGGATTGGTCAGCGCGGCCTCGACCGCGTGGCGGCCCCACAGCCGAACCGCGCCTGCGCTGCCGCGGCCCGATCCGCGTCCGCCCTGGTTGCGTCCCGCGCGCCCGCGCAGCGCGCGGCCCATCTTCTCACCGTCCCGGCCGGCCATGACTGTTCTCTTTCGTTCCTTGCGCTTCGCAGCAGCGATCTTTCGCGCGTCTCCTGCCAGCCACCCCATTGACAGGCAAGCGATGCTTCGCCAAAGGGGCCGCCTCTCGGCCGGACGGCTCCCTTGCGGTGCCAACCAAGGCGGTTCTTCGGACCCGCGACCGGCAAGCTGGTGTGGACAGGTGGCCGAGTGGTTAAAGGCAGCAGACTGTAAATCTGCCCGCGCAAGCGTAGAT
>JAJXVK010000153.1 GCA_021782155.1 Pseudomonadota bacterium | reverse complement strand
CCCAAGGTCCGGTTTCGCGTTCACGCGGCGGAATGAAATCGGGCATCATCAGCGAACGACGCAAGCTCTCGCCGCCATCCTGAACGATCACCTGTCCGGTAAGGTCGCCCAGCAAACTTGTGCAAGTCATCGCCGACAGCCAGCCGAATTCGCGCGTGAAGCCCGTGCGTCCCGCGGGGATCATCGCCTGAAGCGGCTCGATGCCGCCTTCGCGCTGACCGCTCACCGAACTGTCGTGCGGAAAGAACCCTGCGGCGATCGCGTTGACGCGGATGTCGTATGGCGCCAACTCGTGCGCCATCTTGCGGGTCATGGTCGCCTGGGCGGTCTTCGCCGCCGCCGAGTGCGCGTCGCCCGGAAACCCTGTCCAGATATATTGCGCGGCGTTATTTACGATCGCCCCGCCTTCACCGCGTGCGATGAGACGGCGCGCCAGTTCGGTAGAACAGAGGAAAGTGCCGTCGATCGCAATGCGCGTGACGGCGTTCCAAGCATTGATCGAGATGTCTTCTGCCAACACCGGGAAGTTCGCACCCGCGTTGTTGGCGAGCAGCGTCACTTGTCCCAGCGCACGTTCCGTCTCATCAAACGCGGCCGCGACTTGTTCCGGTTGCCGGACATCGCAGCTGATCGCGTGGACCGTCGCGCCAATCGCGGCGATCTTCTGCGCGCCCTCCTCTGCACGCTCGAGGCTACGCGGCATGGCTGCGACCCGGGCGCCGCCTTGCGCGAAGGCCATCGCCATGGCGAGTCCCATTCCTGAACCGCCGCCGGTCACCAGAACCGTGGCCCCGTCGAAAATGTCTGGCGGATAGGGCGGCGCATCGAACGATGGCGGCTGGCCGACGATGTGATGTGGCGGGACAGGCATGACTTTCCTTTGCCCGTCCAGAGTTGCGCGCAGCCCCCATGCATGTCAATAGATATGCAACTAGGTTATATAGGATTGCGGGATGGAGATTATTGCCGAGGGGCTGGGTTTTCCCGAAGGACCGGTGGTCATGGCAGACGGCTCGGTCATTGTGGTAGAGATTGCAGCATGCCGCGTGACCCGGTGCTGGGACGGACGCAAAGAGACTGTCTGCGAGATAGGCGGCGGCCCTAACGGCGCGGCGATCGGTCCGGATGGCGCTCTGTGGATCTGCAACAATGGAGGGATGAATCCAGATAGGATGGTGAGCCTCCTCGGCCCCGCCGCGGCGGGCCGGATTGAGCGTGTCGATCTTTCGAATGGTAAGGTCGAGCGGGTCTATGACAGCTGTGATGGCATTCCGCTTGAGGGTCCGAACGATCTCATCTTCGACGCACTCGGCCGACTGTGGTTCACCGATCTTGGCAAGTCACACTCGCGCATACGCACGGCGAGCGGCCTGTTCTGCTGCGAACTCGGCGGTACCGAGATCACAGCGATCGATCGTCATCCAATCAGCTATAACGGGATCGGGCTCTCGCCCGATGGCGGGACCGTTTACGTCGCGGACACGCATCAGGCACGGCTCTATCGCTACCACTGCAAGCTCGAAGCCCAGCGTCCAGCCTGGGTGGCGACTGCCCCGGGTCACGTTTCGTTCGACAGTCTGGCCGTCACTGAAGCTGGCAACATCTGTGTCGGGACCCTCCGGATCGGAGGGATTACCACGATCACGCCAGATGGAGCGACAAGTTTCCGTGCGTTCGAAGACCGATTTGTTACCAATATTGCGTTCGGCGGAGCAGACATGCAGGACGCGTGGCTGACGTTTTCCACGCGGGGATTGTTGGTCAAGGTCCGCTGGGACGAGCCTGGCCTGAAGCTGAACTTCAATGCCTGACTCAGCCGCCGACCGCGACGCGATCCGCCACCTGCTGGCGCTGTACACCTACAACGGTGACCGCGGGCACGTCGCGGAGCTTGCTGCCTGCTTCGCCGAGGACGGTGCGATCGAGTATCCTGGCAATAGCGCGACTGGACCGGTGGCGATAGCGACGGCGCTTTCCAGCGGCTCGGACACCCGTAATCCCGCGCTGACCTTCGTTCGCCACCACATCACCAACCCGTTGATAGTGCTGGACGCCGACACGGCGACCGCACGATCGTACTTCACGGTCCACACCGATATCGGTCCCGATCACTCGGGCACCTACAGCGACAAGCTTGTGCGCACACCTGGCGGTTGGCGCTTCGCCAGTCGCCGGGTGCGGGTGGACTGGCAAGCAAGGCACTCGCTGTACCGCCCAATGGTGACACGCTAGTTTACTTTTGACACTATAGTGTCGTTATAGCATATTTGTGTCATGCGTGATTCGCACTCCGACCCGATCCGCCTGCTCGACGCCGTGTCGCGTCTTCATGGCCGCTTGCGCGAAGCATTCGCCGCGGCACGCCTGAACACAGGGCTGAACGAAATGGAGCACACCGTGCTCGCGGCCGTAACCGAAGCGCGCTCTGCACCCACCGTGCCACAGATCGGTCGCGCGCTTGGCCATCCCCGCCAGGTGATCCAGCGCGCCGCAAACCGGCTTTTGGAACAAGGACTGATCGCAACGGTCGACAATCCCGACCACAAGCGCGCCAACTTGCTGATCGCGACTCCGGCCGGCTCTGCAATCCAAGCCGAGGCCAATCGCAAGGCTGAGGCGATTTCCGACCATCTCCTGAGGCAGGTCGACGCAGCTCAGCTGGCGGCGGCCGTTGCCCATCTCGAAGCGATCCGCGGCGACCTTGATGCCGGCGCCAGAAAGGCCAAACCATGACCGTTCGTGCCGAACTTGCCGACATCCCCCGGCTTACTGCTTGGCTCGACGCAAACGTGCCCGAACTGGGCACCGGGCCGCTCGAGGTCACACAGCTCCACGGCGGAACCTCCAACGTGATCCTCACGCTCAATCGCGGCTGCAAGGACATGGTGTTGCGCCGTCCGCCAGTTGTCGCGCCGCCCGGTGCCGAAAAGGGCGTGCTGCGCGAAGCACGGGTGCTAACCGCGCTCAACGGCACTCCGGTGCCACACCCTCACTGTTTCGGCTCCTGCGCCGATCCAGCAGTAATAGGGGTGCCTTTCTACGTGATGGAGCGGGTTGAAGGCTGGGCTGCGGAATTGCGCGACGAACGGATCGTCAACCGCGCCCCGTTCGACAAGAAGCCAAGCGAGTATGGCGTTGCCTACGCCATGGTCGACGGTCTGGTTGCCTTGGCTAACATCGACTACAAAGCCGTCGGGCTAGAGGACTTCGGGCGGGCCGACGGCTTCCTCGAACGTCAGGTCGACCGGTGGGAGGGCCAGCTCACCTCTTACAAGCGCCTCTATGGCTACGAATACCGCGACATTCCCGGCTTTGCCTACGCCCGCGACTGGCTGCGAGCGAACATTCCCGGCGACTTTCGCGCCGGCATCATCCACGGCGATGTCGGCACGCCCAACGCCCTGTTCACCTTCGACCGCCCGGCCCGCCTTACCGCGCTGATCGACTGGGAGCTGTCGACCATCGGCGATCCGCTGATCGACCTTGCGTGGTTCACCAACAAGCTGCGTGACGAGGAACGCCCCGGCGAGATCGAAGACGGCGCGCTTTACAACGTCGCCAATTTCCCGACCCGGCAGGAACTGGCGCGCTACTATGCCGCGGGCACCGGCCGCGACCTGTCCAATTTCGACTATTACTGCGTGCTCGCGCTCTACAAGGGCGGCTGCATCCTCGAATACAAGGTCGCGCAAAGCGCAGCCGGCATTCTTCCGGCCACGACCGGCCGCTTCTTCGACCGGCTCGTCATCACGAACTTCGCCAAGGCCGAGGCGCTTTGCCGCAAGGCCGGCTGAGGAGAATGACCATGTGGAATTTCCAGACCGAACCGGAGTTTCAGGTCCAGCTCGACTGGATGATGGATTTCGTGAAGACGAAAGTAGAACCGCTCGACGTGCGGTTTCCCGGACACGGCGCGCCCTACGACGTCCACAATATGGAAAGTCGCACCGCGATCAAGCCCTTGCAGGACGAAGTGCGCGAGCGAGGGCTGTGGGCCTGCCATCTTGGTCCGCACCTCGGCGGGCCAGGCTACGGCCAGGTCAAGCTGGCGCTAATGAACGAGATTCTCGGCCGGTCCTATTGGGCGCCAACTGTGTTCGGTACGGCCGCGCCCGATACCGGCAACGCCGAAATCCTCGCCATGTTCGGCACCGACGAGCAGAAGGAAAGCTATCTTCAGCCACTAATGGACGGCGATATCGTCTCTTGCTTCTCGATGACCGAACCGCACGCGGGGGCCGATCCCAAGGAATTCGTCTGCAAAGCCTGGCGGGAGGGCAATGAATGGGTGATCGACGGGGAAAAGTGGTTTTCGTCCAACGCCCGCTATGCCGCGTTTCTGATCGTGATGGCGGTGACCAATCCGGACAATCCGCCGCATGGGCGGATGAGCATGTTCATCGTGCCCGCCGACGCCGCGGGCGTAGAAATACTGCGCAACGTCAAGGTGATGGGCGACAACCACAATGGCGACGACGGCATCCACGCCTATATCCGCTACAACAAGGTAAGGGTACCGCTTGACGCCATGCTGGGCCAGCCGGGCGAAGGCTTCAAGGTAGCGCAGGCACGACTTGGCGGCGGGCGCGTCCATCACGCCATGCGCACGGTCGGCAAGTGCCAGCGCGCGCTCGACATGATGATCGAGCGTGCCAATTCGCGGCGCACGCAAGGCAAGCTGCTCGCCGAGCACCAGTTCGTGCAGGGCATGATCGCAGATAGCTGGATCGAGCTGGAGCAGTTCCGCATGCTGGTGATGAAGACTGCCTGGACCATCGACGAGATCGAAGGCGGAAAGTCCCCGCCCTTATCCCCGCGCACGATGATCGCCATGTGCAAGGTGCAGATGGCCAAGGTCTATCACGACATCATCCAGCGCGCGATCCAACTTCACGGCAGCCTTGGGGTAACGCTCGAATTGCCGTTGGCCGATTGGTGGGGCGGCGTCGCCAGTCTCGCGCTCGCCGACGGACCGACCGAGGTGCACAAGGCGCAAGTTGCCAAGGCGCTGCTTAGGCGCGGACCGGCGACCGCCGCACTGTTCCCGAGCGAACACATCCCGACCCGCTTTGCCGGCTTGCACGCGCGACCAGCCACAAGGCCCCCCGCGCCATGACGCTGGATCCGCTCTTCGACTTTTCCGGCAAAGTTGTTCTGGTCACCGGCGGGAGCCGCGGTCTCGGGCACCAGATGGCGAAGGCTTTCGCAGAGCGCGGCGCCAATCTCATCATCGCCAGCCGCAAGCTCGACAATTGCGAAATGGTGGCGGAGGAATGCCGCGCCCTGGGCCGCCGCGCGCTGGCCGTCGGCGCACATGTCGGGCACTGGACCGAATGCGACAGCCTGATCGACCGCGCCTATGCCGAATTCGGGCGGGTCGATGTCCTGGTGAACAATGCTGGCATGTCTCCCGCATGCCCCAGCCACGAGATATCCGAAAGTCTGTTCGATTCCGTTCTCAACCTGAATTTTAAAGGCCCCTTCCGGCTCGCCAGCCAGATCGGCTACCGGATGAGCCAGGGCGACGGCGGCTGCATCATCAACATCAGCTCGACCGGAGCACTAATGGCCTTGCCCGGTGTAGTTCCCTATGGTGCGGCGAAGGCGGCACTCAACGCCATGACCGTTTCGCTGAGCCGCGAATACGCCCCCAAGGTGCGGGTCAACACGATCAGCGCGGGCCCTTTCCTGACCGCAATTGCAAACGCCTGGGATCCGAAAAAGCGCGAAAAGCAGCCGGTAGCGATCGGGCGCCCGGGCAACCCAGAGGAAATCGTCACAGCAGCATTGATGTTGGCCAGCCCGGCCTCCTCGTTTACCACCGGCGCATTGCTCCGGGTCGATGGAGGACAACGATGAGCGAAGCGTTGGTGTTATTCGAACGCGATGGCGCAATTGCCACGCTGACTTTGAACCGGCCCGACAAGCGCAATGCTCTCAACATAGCGCTGTGGCGCGAACTCGACGCCCATCTCGATGCCATCGAGGCTGCGGGACAGGACTTGGCCGTGGTGGTGTTGCGCGCGACCGGCCCGGTGTTCTGCGCTGGGAACGACCTGAAGGAACGAGGGGCCCCGACTCCATCTCGCAATTACCAGGCCGGGATCATCACACGCCTTGCCGAACTGCCGCAGGCGGTCATCGTCGCGATCCAGGGCGGATGCTTCACCGGTGGACTGGAATTGGCATTGGCCGGCGACATCATTCTGGCGAGCGAAAACGCCAGCTTCGCCGATACGCACGGCAAGTTCGCGCTGGTTCCGGCGTGGGGGATGAGCCAGCGTCTGCCCAGGCGGGTCGGCCAGTGGAAGGCGCGGGAGATGAGCCTGACCGGGCTGCCCGTGTCGGGCAAGGAAGCGGAGCGCATCGGCCTTGCCAATCACTGCGTGCTGAACGACCACCTCGACGCGAAGACGCGCGAACTGGCCGCGGCGATCGCCGGGCAAAGTCGGCACAGCGTCTTTGCCTACAAGAAGCTCTATGCCGAACAGGCCGACCTGCCGCTCCATGCCGGTCTGGCCCATGAAGTTTTCAACAGCGCCGGGGTCGGTCGCGACTTTGTGGAGCGCGTGACCGGGAAATTCGGCAAGTGACTGCCGGCCTTGCGGGCAAGCGCTGCGTCGTTACCGGGGCTGCGTCTGGCATCGGCAGGGCACTGGCGGAGCAACTTGCTGCTGCCGGTGCGCGCGTTGTGCTGGCAGACATCGACCTGGCGAAGGCCGAGGAAGTCGCAGGCGAACTCGAGGGAGCGGTCGCGCTGCACTGCGATGTGGCCGATCATGCCAGCGTCAAAGCCTTGGCGGCAAGCGCCAAGGCACGATTAGGAGGGATCGACCTGGTCTTCGCCAATGCCGGGACGATCATCAACGGGCCATTGATCAAGGCCACGCCGGAGGAATTCGACTGGCTGATGGGCGTCAACCTGCGCGGCGCGTGGAGCTCGCTCATCGTCTTTGCGCGCCTGATGCTCGATCAGAAAGAAGGCGGTCGCATTTGCGTCACCGCTTCTGAACACTCGCTGGGCCTGCAGCACGCCGGTGCAGGGATCTATACGGCCAGCAAGCAGGCGGTGCTGGCCCTCGCCGAAGTATTGCGTGCAGAATTGCCGCCAATGGTCGGGATCAGCGTGTTCTGCCCCGGTCTCGTGGCAACGGGTCTGGCCGACGCCAGACGCCCCGATCACCTCAGCCAGCCCACCGAACGCCAAAGGTCGCTGTCAAGGGCCGTGCAAAGCCGCGGAATGAGCGCGGAAGAAGCCGCGACAGCGGCGCTTGCGGGAACGCTGCGCGACGATTTCCTGATCGTTACGCACCCCAATTCCTTCGCGGCCGCTCAGCGTCGGTTTGCCGAGATCAAAGCCGCCTTTAGCGCGCAGGCTCCGATTGGAGAGAGCGCAGACCGCTACGACGTAAACCGCATCGTCGCTGAGGTGCTCGCCAAGCCGGGCGACGCCTGACATGGCGCGCGTCGTGATGGCCGACGAGTTTGGGACGCCGGATTGCTACGTTCTACGCGACCTCGTGCTGCCTACCCCGCGCCCTGGCGAGGTTCGGGTCAAGATCAGGGCCGCTGGCATCAGCTACGTCGACGTACTGACCGCCGAGGGACGCTACCAGGTCAAACCGCCTCTGCCGTTTTGCCCAGGTAGCGAAGCGGCGGGCGTGATCGCGGAACTGGGCGATGGTGTGTCCCGCTTCGCGATTGGCGACAGGGTGGTGATCAGCGGGTGGGGCGGAATGTTCGCAGACGAAGCCGTGATGCCGGAACGCGCCGTCCACCAC
>JAJXVK010000152.1 GCA_021782155.1 Pseudomonadota bacterium | reverse complement strand
GTTGCCGTGCTCGTCGTAGAACTCGTTGGCGCCCTGCATGTGGAACAGCGCCTTCATGCCGCCCGGATCGTCGGTCACCAGCGTGTGCGCGGTGCCCGGCGTCTCGGTGATGAACTCGCCAGGGCGGCACACCCAATCGTATTCGAGGTAGCGGAACGAGCCTTCGAGCCCCACCGCCCACACCCGGCCGCGGTGCTTGTGCGTGCCGATCACACCTGGCCCCTTGATCCACAGCACGTTGACGTAGACGTTCTCGCGCACGTCGAACGCCAGGTGCCGGATCGCGGCGTTGTCGCCGAAGGGAACCCACGGGCTTTCCGCTTCCGAGGCGCCGACGTAAGTGCCCTCGATCCCCCTGGTGCGGATCAGGTCGCCGTAGAGTTCGGGAACATCGACGATCTTGTATGCGCCTGAAGTGGGCGCGGACATGGAAGCCATGCGGCCTACTCCCCTACAGGTAGAGCTTCTCGTTGATCGGAATGCCGTTTTCGCGGCAATAGGTCTCGTAGTGGTTGATGAACCACCACACGTCGGCGGTGTCGGCGTAGGTGCCGTTCTCATCGAAGAAATCGATCGGCCCCTGCATCCAGCCGAACAGCTTTACGCCCTCGGGGTGCTCGGTGACCAGCGTGTGGCTCTCGCCCGGAACCTCAAGGATCAGTCCGCCGGGAGATGCGACCCAGTCGTATTCGAGATAGCGCACGCTGCCTTCGAGGCAGACCATCACGATCGTGCCGCGATGCAGGTGCGTGCCGACGACGCCCGGCCCCTTCACCCACAGGATGTTCGAGAAGATGCCCTGCCGCACGTCGAACGCGAGGTGCTTGATCGCGGCGCTGTCGCCGAACGGCACCCACGGACTGTCGACGTCGGTCTGCGCGTCGATGTAGCGTCCGCCGGGGCTCAGCCGTTCGACCAGCGCCTTGTGCGGGAACGGCACGTTGACGATCTCGGCCCTGGTCGAGGGCGGGGCCTTCATCACGGTATCCATCGAATTATCCTCTCTCAGCGGATCAGCGTGTCGACGTAGTCCGCGCCGATGCCGACCTTGTCGTAGTGTTCGCGCGCGGCTTTCATGTAGTCGAACACGTCGTAGTGACCGATCGTGTTGCCCTCCTCGTCGAGCCACATCAGCGGCCCGGAAACGACGAAGAACACCTTCATCGGGTCGGGATGGTCATAGCACACCAGCGTGTGGCTCTCACCCGGTGTCTCGTAGACGAAATCGCCCGCCGTCGCGGTCCAGCTGTGCTCGAGATAGGCCCACTTGCCGCTGATCGTGTAGGCCCAGATCGGATGCGGGTGGTAGTGGCGGTTCACGAGGCCCGCCGTCTTGCTCATCAGAACGTCGGCCCACATGTTCTTCGCCGGGCTGATCCACACCGGCTTGGAGAACACCGTGTCGCTGATCGGCACCCAGTAGCGTTCGTCGCCCTCGGCGATCTTTGGCATGTAAACTTCGGGCAACCCGCCTTCGCGGAACACCTTCTCGACCGGCTTGATGTCCTTCCAGAACTCGGTGTGCGCTGCTTCCGCCATTGTCCTTGCCTTTCCGGTCGGGGCGGACCGGGAGGGAATTGGTCCGCCCCATTTCGGTAACTCGGGCTATTCGATCAGAACTTCACGCCAAGCCGCGCGTACCATTCGGCCGGACGGTTGTAGGTGCCATAGATCTCGCCACCCGCGATCTGCGCCTGTCCGGTGATGATGTAGCGCTGGTTGGTCAGGTTGGTTCCGCCCACCGTCAGGTTCCAGCGCCCGCCTTCCGGCTCGAACGAGACGCTCCCGTTGAGGATGTCGGTCGCCGGACGCATCAGCAGGTAAGTACCTTCGGTGTCGTTGCGCATGCTGGTGGTGTGCGTGTAGTCGAGCAGGAAGGTCACCTTGCCGATGGGCAGATAGGCCTCGTAGCGCGGCGAGATGTTGAACTTCCACTTGGGCGCCTTGGGCAGCTGCATGCCCTGGGCGATGCCCGCCTGGAAGGGGTTGGGCGCGACATAGGCCGAATTGCCCGCGCAGAAGGTCTGCGGCGTGCCGCTCTGTCCGCAGATATAGCTGAAATGCGCATCGAGATAGCCGGCCGAGGCGTTGATCGTCAGGCCGCGGGTCGGAGCGGCGATCGCCTCGACCTCGAAGCCCTTGATCTGCGCGATGCCCAGGTTCGCCACGGTCGGCGATACGCCGATCTGCTGGTTGAGCTGGATGCCCTTGTACTGGGTGGTGAACGCCGCGATGTTGACCTGAAGCTTCCGGTCGAGCAGTTCGGATTTGAGGCCGACCTCGAAGCTCTCGGCCTTTTCCGGCCCGAAGGTCGGCGCGGCGAGCAGCGGGTTCGACAGGCGGGTGGTCCAGCCGCCCGAACGGTAGCCGCGCGACCAGGTGCCGTAGATCATCACCCGGTCGGTCGGGTGGATCTGGATACCCGCCTTGGGCGAGAAGTTGCTGAACTTCGCGCTGTTCGGGGTCGACGGATAGTAGTCGAGGTAGTTGGCCAGCGCGCCGAGGTTCGAGCCGTACGCGTTCGGACCGCTGAGGAAGTAGGCAGCGTAGTTGTTGCCCACCGGGAACGGTCCCGCCAGAGCGGAACACGGCACACCGCTGCCCGGGTCGACACCCGCCGGGGTCGGGCAGTTGAACAGCTTGTAGTTGAAGCCGTTGTCGTCCGCCTGGCCGCCGTAGTAGTTCTTGTCCTCGTGGGTGTAGCGCCCGCCGAGCGTCAGCCCGATCAGGTCGTTCACGCGGAAGTCGACCTGGCCATAGGCGGCGTACGAAACGGTGTTGATGCGCCCCGGACCGTCGACCTGCAGCAGCCCGTCGGCGAAGGTCACGTAGTCATGCAGCCCGCCGACTTCATTGAAGAAGTAGCCGCCGAAGGTGTACTTCAGCCGCTTGTCCAGCGCCGAGCCGTTGAGCTGAAGCTCCTGGCTCCACTGGTGCTGCTTCACGGTGAAGCTGGTCTGCAGGAAATTCATCGGCGAACCGTCGAGGTCGACGCCGGCATTGAAGTCGACCTGGCGATAGGCGGTGATCGACTTGATCTGGAAGTTGTCGGTCGGGTCGCCTTCCAGCGTCAGCGTGAAGCCGTGCTGGCGGACCTTGGAATAGTTGTTGCCGTTGGCATAGGTCGTGTCCGGGTTCCCGGTGATGAACCTGCCGTTATAGGTCATCAGCGGATTGGGGTTACCTGGTCCGGCGATCGCCGCTCCGGCCAGCGAAGGAAGCGTGTTGAAGCCGCCCACGCCGGTGCGCGGACCGCACAGGTTGCCGGCATTGCGCGCCGCGATCTGCGCCGCGGTCGAGGTAACGCAGAAGTTGTAGAGCCCCGCGAACAGGAAGCCCGAAGAGCCGGTCACGACATCGAGCGCGGTCGGGATCGGGAAGCCCATCGCCGGACCGAGGTCGTTGGCGGCGAGGCCGGCGAACGGCCCGGGGACCATCTCGGTCGTCGCCAGCAAGGTGTTCGGCGTCGATTCCTGGTCGACGTTGGTATAGTCGAACGCGAAGGTCGCCTTGAACTTCTCGGTATCGTACTTGAGCTTGGCGCGCATGCTCCAGCTGTCATCGCCGCCCTGGCGGTTGCCGTTGTTGTTGTATCCGGCCGCGACGAAGTTCTGGAACGAATCGACCGAGTACGTCCCCGGATAGGGGATGCGGTGCTGGTAGCCGTCGCGACGCATCATCGCGAACGACACGGACGAGGACAGGTTATTGGCCAGCGGCACGTCCATCGTGCCGCGCACGCCGAAGCGGCGGTAACTGCCCGTGGTCACGTCGCCGACGAAGCGGAACTGGTCGCCCGGATCGTGCGTGACGATCGAGATCGCACCGCCGATCGTGTTGCGCCCGAACAGCGTGCCCTGCGGACCCTTGAGGATTTCGATGCGCTCGACGTCGAGCAGGTCCTGGTTCGCGCCGACCGAACGGCCAAGATAGACGCCGTCGAGGTAGACGCCCACGGTCTGGTCGATGTTGAACGCGAAGTCGGCCGAGCCGATGCCGCGGATCGAGGCGCCGAGCACCGCAGTCGAGCCCGAGAACGGCGTCGAGGAGTCGAGCGTCACATTGGGCGAAATCGAGGAAAGCTGCGAGACGTCGCCCACCGCGCGTTCCTTGAGCGCCGAGGCGGTGAAGGCGGTGATCGCGATCGGCACGTCCTGTACGTTCTCCGCGCGCTTCTGCGCGGTAACGACGATCTGCTCGATGCCGCCTTGCGAATTGTCCGCGGGCTTGTCCTGCGCCTGGGCCGGCGTGGCAATGGCGGCCGCGAGGACCGACAGCGAAACCAGGTGAAGCTTCATGATCACTCTCCCTCTGTACTGAATGGACGTGGCTCGTGGCCCCGCCTTCTCTTGTCGTTGAGGACTATCCCACGTCCGGCGCGCCGCCCGCTTGCACTCACGCGCAAAGCGAACAGGACGGACGCGCAATCAGGCGCGATTTTTTGCCTGCCCGCGCACTGTTCAGCGTCCGCCCCGCCAGTCGCGCGGAGCGGTGCCGAAATGCTGGCGGAAGCAGCGCGCGAAATAGGCGCTGTCGTTGAAACCGTATTCGAAGGCCACTTCGGTGATGCTCGCCTTTGGGTTGGCGATCAGCCGGTCCGCCGCGCGGCGCAGCCGGCGCTCGAGGATGAAGGCCGAGGGCGTCGTGCCCATCGCGGCGAACAGGTTCTGGACCGTGCGGACCGACGTGCCGAGTTCGCCCGCGATGGTCATCGTGCGCAGCGCCGGGTCGCCCAGCCGGGTCTCGACCAGCGCCAGCACGCGTTCGCGAAAGCGCGATTCGGCCGAACGCGGAACTTCGCGTCCCGCGCCGCGCCCGGCCCCGCGCAGCGCCAGCGCGGCGAGATCGTAGAATACCCCGGAGACGCCGGCTTCCCATTCGGGATCGGCCGCGCTCTGGTCGCCCTGCCGCCACAGCGAGAGCAGGAAATCGTGGAACACGCGCCCGCCCGGCGATGCCCCGTTGATCCGCCGCGCGAGCAGTTCGTCGATGGCCGGCATACGCTCGGCGAGCGGTGCGCGAGGGAACTCGACCACCAGCAGTTCGTGCGCTTGCAGGTCGAGGTCATAGCGCCGGTGCGGCGATCCGAGCACGAAATCGCCCGGCTGCAACTCGCATTCGCGCCCATCCTGGACGTGGAGCGTGCGACCGCGGCACTGCAAGTGAAGGATGATGCGCTCTTCGGAACTGGCGCGCGGCATGCGGCCGACGAACGAGGGGCCCGACATCGGGCGGATCATCGCCAGTTCACCGACGCTCCAGCTCCACATCTCGCCGCGGAAATCGGGGCCCGCGGCGTTGACGAAGGTTCCGTCGTAGATGCGGTCGACGAGATCGTTCCAGTAGCGCAGACGCTGGCCCGGAGCCACGTGCTCGGTCGCATATCGAACGGCTTCTCCCATGCCCCTGCTCCTTCGCCCGGTTGCGGCGGATTGCTTGTTGTCGCAGTCGTTTCAGCCCGGATTGACGGCCATCCGCCCGGTCCGGCGCGCCACCACGCCGGGCGCCGATTCGACCAGCCCGAGCGCCAGAATCCCGGCGAGGATCGTGAGCCCCAGCATGATCCACAGCGGCGCGGTGAGCCCCCAGCTGTCGGCGGCGACGCCGGCGAGGATCGGGCTGAACACGCCGCCCAGCACCTCGCCCAGACCCATCACGATCCCGGTCAGCGTCGCGGCGAGGCGCGGGTCGACCGATTCCGACGGGATCGTCGCCATGAACAGCGGGAATATGCCGTTGAGCCCCCATCCGAAGAAGAAGATCGCCGCCAGCAGCCACACCGAACCGGTGTAGAACAGCGCGCCGAGCGGCAGGATCACCCCGAGGAACGAAAAGAAGATCAGCACTGGCCGGCGCCCGATCGCGTCGGAGATCGCCGGAACGACGAAGCTCGTCACGCCCGCGGAAATGCCCAGCGTCGCCATCAGCCAGCCCATCGTGTCGGGAGCGAGCCCAAGCACCTTGGTCAGGTACAACGGCATGAAGGCCCAGGTCACCACCAGGTAGGACACCAGCAGGATCGAAATCCCCGCGCAGAGCCGCACGTTGCGATTGGCAAAGGCCTGCTTGAGGGTCACGCGCTCGTGCGTTTCGTGCGGCGCGTCCTTTGGCGGTTCACGCAGCGTGAACCAGACCAGTGCGGCGGTGAACAGACCGGGCACGGCAGCCAGGTAGAAGCCCTCGCGCCAGCCGAGGTGCGTGGCGATCCACACCAGCACCAGCGGCGCGACGAAGCTGCCAAGCAGGTTCGAACCGAGGTTCTGCCCCACGCCCATCGCCAGCCCGCGCCTCTCGGGTGAAACTTCGTTGACGATCATCGAGTGGCTGATCGGCATGATCCCGCCCTCGGCCACGCCCATCAGCAGGCGCGCGCCAATCAGCATCAGGAACGAGGTCGCCGCGCCCGAAACGAACGAACAGGCGCAGAACAACACTGTCGCGATCACCACAACCGGCTTCTTCACGCCCATCCGGTCGGACAGGTTGCCGACCATGAAGCCCGAGATCGCCCAGGTCAGCGACAACGCCGCGCTGACGAGGCCGACCTGCTTGTTCGAGAAGCCGAGGTCGGGCTGGATGAATGGCATCAGGAAATTGGTCGCGTTCCGGTCGAAGAACACGATGCCGAAGTTGAGGCTGAGCAGGAACACCAGCCAGGTCTGGTAGCGGCCGCTCCTCTGCGTTCCGGTTGTCATCTGCCTCGTCTCTCCCGTGTCTCGCTGTTGGCGCGTGCCGTCAGATGAACGGCCGCACGGGATCGCGCCCGTCCCAGCCGACCGAGGCCTTCCAGAATCCCGTGAAGTGTTCGTCCATGCCTGGCGTCGCCGGGATCAGTTCGAGGAAGCCCGGCGCCGGATTGCCGGGCTGCTCGAGATAGGCGACCGCTCCGCCGGTCGGCACCGCGGCGCGAAAGGCCAGCTTGTAGCCGCGGCGAAGGTACGCGGGCATTTCCGCGTCGACGTCGCGGCAGGCAATGCCGAAGTGGTGGAAGCCGTAGCCGCGCTGCTGAACCGTCTCGCGATAGACGGAAGGGTGGTCGTCGAGCGGCTGGATCAGTTCGATCTGCATGTGACCGGCAAATCCCATGGCGATAGCGACGTCGGCCTTGCTCGGCGCGCCGCGATAGACCTGGTCGGGGCCGAGGAAGTGTTCGAGCAGGAAGAACGGCCCCGCCGCACAGTCGCGGATGAAGTGTTCGATCGAGGTGTGGATGTCCTCGACCACGAAGGCGGTCTGCATGATCCCGCCGTAGGGCTGGCCGAAGCCGAGTGGGCCGCTCATCGTGCACCTCTCCCCACGAAATACCCCGCCACTGCGGGCGAGTTCGTATGCAACATATACAATTTAGCCCCGCGTGCGAAGCTCCGGCGGACGCCTGTCCGCAGAAAGTTGCGCGGTGCTGTCGTCACGTCGTGATGACAACCTTGCCGAACAGCGCGGACGATGCCTGGTAATCCCAGGCGGCGCGCGCCTCGTCGATGGGGAAGCTGCGGTCGATGACCGGCTTGATGCCGTGCGCGTCGACGAAGGCATTGAGCCGCTCCGCCATGCCCTTCGAGCCGACGAAGATGCCGCGGATCGAGGCACCCTTGAACATCAGCCCATTCGGACTGGTGTCGCCTTCGCGCGTCAGCACGCCGATCAGCGCGATCTCGCCGTTGAAGCCGACCGCCTGGATCGACTGGGCGAGCGTGCCCGCGCCGCCGACCTCGACCACATGGTCGACTCCGCCGCCCGCGAGCCGCGCCGCCTCCGCGCCCCATTGCGGCGTGGCGCGGTAGTTTTTCGTCGCGTCGGCGCCCACCG
>JAJXVK010000151.1 GCA_021782155.1 Pseudomonadota bacterium | reverse complement strand
GGCGGAAGCGTGTTCGAGACCGGCGAGTTGGCGTCCTTCAGGTTGGCGAGGTCCATGAACACCGCGCCGGGAATATGGCACGCCTCGTATTCCTGGGCCGCGTCGCGCTGGCTTTCGGGCAGGAAAGCGCTGGCATCGACGATGCGCAGGTCGCTCGCGCCCAGTTCGTTGGCAAGCCATTCGGTCGAAACGAGGGAATCCATGTACTGCTCCTGCCTGGTCTTGATGGCCCGTTTGCCGGGCTCCACGACAGGCAGTCTTAGTCGGGCCATCCGGATGCGTGAAGCCGTAAAAAGGGCCGCAAATGCAGATCAGCTAATGCCTTCGAGTCTCCGCTGGCCCAGTTCTGCGTACTGGCGGGGCCCCAGATCGAGGCGGAACGGCTGAAGGCGATCGCTTTCGCCCGCCGGCAGCGGCCCGACCAGGTACGTGCTCGCGCGGTTCCTGCGCGCGCCGCCGGCGCTGGTCCACGCGGCGGAAATGCGCACCAGCGGCACGAAGAGGCTGGCGGCGCCGTGGCGGATCGGGCGGATCGCGGACAATGGCAGGCGGATGTCGCCGCCAAGCATCACCGATTCGCCAGGTGCGAGCGATGCGATGGCGTGGAGATCCGGAAGCGCAGTGGTTTCCGAGGCAAGCAGTTCCTCCACTCCGCGCGACGCGTGGGCGGCGACCATGTCGCCGCCGATGGCCATGTCGACGAGCGGTTCGGCGCCCGTGTTGGTCACGGTAAGCCGATAGGTAAGCGTGGCGTTGACCAGCGTGGCGCTCATCCGGCGGGCTTCGAGCGAGATCGCGGGTGAATCGGCGGCGTTAGTCGCGGTGACGACAATCGGCGCGGCCGGTCGGGCGGAGCCGGGTTCGGGCGCGGGTTGGTCGCGAATCGCGACGGTCTCGTCGCTCCCGGCGGGCGCCGGAGCCTCGAACGTTTCGGCCGAGACATTCGGCTTGTGGCTGCGAAGCGCCGACCACGCGGCGCTGGCCGCCAGCAGCAGGACCGCCATTCCGGCGACGATGAACAGCCAGGGCTGGCTCTGCGCTCCGGCCGCCGCCGGGCCGGATGCCGCGATGCCGTTTGCTTCAGCGGAGGGCGCCGCGGCGGCGGCAGCCGGTCCGGACGCCGCAGGGGATGCGGGCGAAGCGGGCGGGGGCGGCTCGGCCACGCCCGCCGATGGCGATGGGGTGGTGGCGGGATGGGCGAGCGGTACCGGCTTCGGCGACGCCGACCGCGCGGCGGGTGCGGTCGCCTCGACAGACGTGGCCGGCGAGGGGGCTGCCGCCGTTGCCGAAGGTCTCGCCGGGACCGCGACCGGCGTCGGCGAGGCCGCGGGCAAGGTGAAGGTAGCGGCTGGAGCGGGCGCACTGGCCGTCGCCACGGGTGCCGGTACCGACCCATCGGGCGCGACCGGGCCGGCGGCGCGCGGCGTCGCGGTTGGCTGCGGCTGGAGCTCGAAGTTCCGGTAGTCGGTGTTCTGCGCGGCGGCTGCGCAAGGCAGAGCCAACGGCAGGACCAGTGCGATCAAGGCCGCCGTTACGCGCCTGGCCCGGTGTTGCTGCGCGAAAGCGATCGTCATTGTCCCTGCATCCAATGCCCGCCACATGCGGGCGGAGGGTGAATAGCGCCTGAACCCCCTTGCGAACAGGCCGTGGCACCACGACGGACGCATCGCTGCGCGCGATATGTCGCGCATCGGCTTGCCTGTCGCGCCGCTTCGCGGCATGCGGGTCCGACACACGCAAGACCGCAGGACCCAGCCACGATGACCGATCGCGCGCCGCTTCATCTCGGCCGGACGAGCAGCCTTCCGGCAACGCCCGCCGAGGCAGTACTCGACTACGTGCCCAATCCCCGCCAGGGTACGTTCTACACGGTGCGCTTCGCGGCGCCCGAATTCACTTCGCTGTGCCCGGTGACCGGCCAGCCCGACTTTGCCCACCTTGTCATCGATTATGTGCCAGATGCTACGATCGTCGAATCGAAGTCGCTCAAGCTCTTCCTCGCATCATTCCGAAATCATTGTGGATTCCATGAGGACGTCACGGTCGGTGTCGGTCAGCGCTTGTTCGGCGAGATGAATCCGATATGGATGCGAGTCGGCGGATACTGGTATCCGCGCGGCGGTATTCCGATCGACGTGTTCTGGCAGTCCGGGGAGATCCCGGCCGGCGTGTGGGTGCCCGATCAGGGCGTGGCTCCCTACCGCGGCCGCGGCTGACCCGGAAGCCCGGGCCCGGCGCCGGACCTGGGGCTGAGACCAGATGGCTTCGACGATTGCGATTTCCACGCTGCGCGCATTGCGGCGGGTCCTGCGGGCGAGTGACCTGGGAGGGCGCAGGCTGGCGTCGGCCACCGGCCTGACCCCGTCGCAGCTCCTCGTGCTCCAGGAAGTCGAGCGGCGCGCCGAGGCGACGCCGACGGTGATCGCGCAGACGCTCCACTTCGGGCAGGCCACCGTGACAAACATCTCCGACCGGCTGGTCGCGCTGGGGCTGCTTGCCCGCCGGCGGGGAGTGAGCGACCGGCGCACGATGCTGCTCACCGTGACGGATGCGGGGCGCGAAACCCTCGATGCCGCTCCCGATGCGCTTCAGGGCCGCTTCCTGCGCCGCTACGCGATGATTGCGCCCTGGGAACAGGCAATGATCCTGGCGGCGCTGGAAAGGCTCGGCGACATCCTGGGCGAAGGCGTCGACCAACCGGCGCCGCTCATCGATGCGGGGCCGATCGACCGGCCCGATCCCGAGACGGTCTAGACGAAAAAAGGGGGGCCTCCGTCATGGCCCCCCCCCTCTTCATCCGTCTTGGCGGCAGTCGCCGTTTACCGGCTGGCGGCAGGCGCTCCCGAAGCCGGGGCGGAAGCGGCGGAACCGGAGGCGGGCGCTGCCCCGGGCGCGGGCTTGCTGGCCTGGACCTGCGCGGCCAGCTGCTCGGCGGTCATGCTGATCTGCAGGCCATTCGCGGCGACCGTGAAGGCGCTCTTGGGCAGCGCGACAAGCGTGCCGTCGGTGCGCGCGACCACCACGTTGGCGTCCTGCACTTCCTTGACGGTACCGATCGCGGCGCCGTCCTTGCCCGAGACAGCGGCGCCTTCGACCAGCGCCTGCTGAAGCGCTGCCTGGGCCTTGCCGGCAGCGGCTTCGATCGCGGCGTCGAGCTGGGCCTTGGTATAGGCGATTTGCGGACCCTTGGGTCCCTTTGTGACCGCCGCGCCCGGGATGGTCGCCTTGTTGTTGCCGGTGTCGATGACGACGTTGCCGCCGACGACGCTGGCGATCGTGCCGACTTCGCCACCCTGCGGGTCGTAAACGGTGGCGCCCGCGGTCGCGCCGGCCGTGGCGGCCTGGGCGTGAGCGGCGGCGGGAACGATCGCGACGGCAAGGGCTGCCGAGGCGGCCAACTTCAGGAACTTCATCTGCATCTCCGGTGTCTTGTTCAAACGGTTCAACTCTGCCCCTGGAGGGCGACCGACGGGCCTGCCTCCGTGAGAAAGTACTTCCTCTATGGAAATACCCGGATTGCGGGCTCGATCCCTCTTCGCAGAGGGGCGAGCATCGGCCTGGGCTCAAAATAGCCCGAACGAATGAATTGCAACTGAACCCGCGACAATCGCGGCAGGCGCGCCAACAGGTTTGGTGCCGAAGCAATCCGAGTCCGAAGGGGTAACTTCGTCGACCCCGGCTGGCAACCTGCAATCGCGTGACGTTTTGGTAACGTGCGTTGACGTGAGCGGAGCGCCTTCGCGGTTCGCGCATCCGCGCCGCAGGGGTCGCGCAATGTCTGGCGCGGCGATCCGCGGCGCGCTAGGGCCGGGTGGCAAAAGGATGAAGAGGCGCGAATTGCAGCAGCTTTCACCGGTTCATGGCGATGCATTGACGGCGCTCGCCGCTGCGGTGGCCGCTGGCCTCATCATAGGCGTTGAGCGGGGCTGGAGCCTGCGCGCCAGGCCCGATGGCGGCCGGGTGAGCGGAGTCAGGACCTTCGGACTGATCGGGCTGACCGGAGGCGTCGCCGGGCTGGTGCCCGACCTTGTGGCCACTGTCATTGCGCTGGGCGTGGTCGCGCTTGTTGCGGTGGGCTATTTCCGAACGGCGGACCGCGATCACCTGTCCGCGACCAACGCCATCACCTCCGTGCTGACCTTTGCCATAGGAATGGCGGCGGTGCGCATTGCGCCGGTCGTCGCGCTGGCGGCGGCTGCCGTCAGCTTCGCCCTGCTAAGCTCGCGCCGCTATCTCCACTCGCTGCTCGAGGGACTGACCGAGAAGGAGATCGAAGCGGTTGCCCGCTTCCTGCTGGTCGCGCTCGTCGTGCTGCCGCTGCTGCCCGACAAGCAGATGGGGCCCTACGACGCCTGGAATCCGCGTCGAATCTGGATGGTTGTGGTGCTGGTCGCGGCGCTTTCATTCGCCGGTTATGTCGCGGCGCGGCGCTGGGGCAGGCAGCGCGGCATCCTGGTGGTCGCGGTGACCGGCGCGATCGTCTCCTCGACCGCGGTGACCGCGGAATACGCCCGGCGCATGCGCGACGAACCCGAGGCGCGCAGCGCGCTGGCGGCGGGAATTTCGATCGCCTCGATCGTGATGTTCTTGCGCGTCCAGCTGCTCAGCCTGGTGCTCGTTCCGTCCGCGCTGCCCTCGCTGGCCCTCAGCATGGCGCCCGCGACCGTGGTGGCGAGCGGGTTCGCGCTCATCGCGTGGTTGCGCCAGCGCCATGCTCCGGCGCAGCAGATCCAGCTTGGCAACCCGTTCGACTTCGCGCCTGCACTGATCCTTGCCGGGTCGGTCGCGGTGCTGTCGCTCGCCGCCCGCTGGGCGCTGCAGCGCTATGGCGGCGAGGGTATCGCGGTCGTGCTCGGCCTCACCGGGCTGATGGACGTCGATGCCGCCGTGCTCACGCTCGCGGGGCTGCCGGGAGGCTCGCTCACGCCGCGCATGGCGGGGGCTGTGCTGGCCATCCCGGTGCTTGCCAATACCGCGATCAAGGCGGCGCTGGCGGCTGGAATCGCCTTTGGGAGGGGCGGGGTCGGAGCCGCTGTCCCGCTGCTCGCCGCGCTGGCCGCCTCGGCCGGAGCAATGCTGGTCTGGGCCATCTAGCGGATTGATTTTGACGAATGCATCCCCCGGCGGTCGGGATGGGTGTGCAAATGGCAAAATCGTAAAATCCACTCGAATCATAAGTTTCCAGTGGTCCGAACAAATTCCGACATTCGAGCGTGACCGAGCCGCGGACGGTATCGAATGTCAGGACCGGATCGCTGGCAAGGAATTCGCAGTTCCGCGTGGCGTCGGCCCTCGCCGTCTATTGCATCGCAGCATGATCGGGTGTCAGATGAGCGCATGATCCGTGCAGCGCTGCACCACCAGACCCGGTACGTCTACAACCGCCCGGTCGCGCTTGGCCCCCAGGTCGTGCGGCTTCGTCCCTCGCCGCACGCGCGAACGGCGATTCCCAACTATTCGCTGAAGATCGAACCCGCAGCGCACTTCCTCAACTGGCAGCAGGACCCGCACGGCAACTGGCTGGCGCGGATCGTCTTCCCCGAGCGGGTGCATGAGTTCTCGATCGACGTCGACCTGATCGCCGATCTCACGGTGATCAACCCGTTCGATTTCTTCGTCGAGGACACCGCCGAGACCTTCCCGTTCGCCTACGATCCCGGGATGCACGTGGAACTGGCCGCCTATTTCGAGGCAGCGCCCGCCGGCCCGCTGCTCGATACGCTGGTCGAGCGCTACCGGGGCATCAAGGAGCGCACGATCGACTTCCTCGTTCGCATCAATCGCGAACTCGAAGAGCGCATCAGCTACGTCGTGCGCATGGAGCCGGGCGTGCAGGCGCCCGAGGAAACGCTGCGGCTCGGCACGGGATCGTGCCGCGACACCGGCTGGCTGCTCGTCACGCTGCTGCGCCGCCTCGGTCTCGCCGCGCGCTTTGTCTCGGGCTACCTGATCCAGATGAAGGCCGACGTCGAGCCGGTCGAGGGACCGAAGGGACCCGATGCCGACTTCACCGACCTTCACGCGTGGTGCGAGGTTTATGTGCCGGGCGCGGGCTGGGTCGGGCTCGACCCCACCTCGGGCCTGTTTGCGGGCGAGGGGCACATCCCGCTCGCCGCGACGCCGCACTACCGCTCCGCCGCGCCGATCAGCGGCGTGTCCGAGCCGGCGGAAGTCGATTTCCACTTCGCCATGCGTGTCGACCGCGTGGCCGAGGCGGTGCGCATCACCAAGCCGTTCACTGACACGCGCTGGGTCTCGCTGCTCTCGCTCGGCGAGAAGGTGGACGCGGACCTCGTCGCGCAGGACTGCCGCCTGACGATGGGCGGCGAGCCGACCTTCGTTGCCGCCGACGATCCCGAAGCGGGCGAGTGGAACGGCGACGCGGTCGGTCCGACCAAGGCGAAATATGCCGACAGGCTGATCCGGCGTTTGCGCGAACGCTTCGCGTCCGGCGCGCTGCTGCACCACGGGCAAGGCAAGTGGTACCCGGGCGAAAGCCTGCCGCGCTGGGGCTTCTCGCTCTACTGGCGCAAGGACGGCAAGCCGTTGTGGTCGAACCCCGACCTCATCGCCGGCGATCCGCACGGCGATCCCGAAGCCCGGACCGAGGAGGCGGCCACGCTGGGCGATGAGGACGCCGCGCGGTTCCTGACGGAGACCGCTGCGAATCTCGGCTTGGAATCGCAGTTCGTCCACCCGGTGTACGAAGACACCGAGAAGTGGATCGAGCGCGAAGGCGAACTGCCTGTCAACGTCACGCCCGACGATCCCAAGATCGACGATCCCGAAGAGCGCGCGCGGATCGTGCGCACCTTTGGCCGGGGCTTGTCGAAGCCGGTTGGCTTCGTCCTGCCGATCCAGCGTTGGCAGGCCCAGCCCGCCAAGGGGCCGCGCTGGAAGAGCGAGCAGTGGACCGTGCGCCGGGGCAAGCTTTACGCGGTGCCCGGCGATTCGGCGCTCGGCTATCGCCTCCCGCTGGGCGCGCTGCCGCATGTCCCCAAGTCGGACTATCCCTACATCCATCCGCGCGTGACCACCGACCCGCAGGCGCCGCTCGCCGATTTCCGCGAACAGCGCGCACAAGCTGGCGCCGACATCCGCGAGGCCGAGGCCGGGCAACGCTTCGAACGGGTCGAGGCGGGCGACGGGCAGCGGCAGGATGTTGTCGAACAGAAGATCATCGAGGGCGCGGTGCGCACCGCGATTACCGTCGAGCCGCGCGGAAACTACCTTTCGGTGTTCCTGCCCCCGGTGGAGGAGATGGAGGATTTCCTCGAACTCGTCGCCGAGATCGAAGCGACCGCCGAGAAGCTCAGGATGCCGGTGCGGATCGAGGGCTATCCCCCGCCGCCCGATCCACGCATCGCGATGCTCAAGGTCACACCCGATCCCGGCGTGATCGAGGTCAACATCCATCCGAGCGCCAGCTTCGCCGAACTGGTCGAGCTGACAGAAGGGCTTTACGATGATGCCCGCAAGGTTGGGCTCACCGCCGACAAGTTCATGGTCGATGGGCGCTCGGTAGGCACCGGCGGCGGCAACCACCTCGTGATGGGCGGCGCTGCGTTCCCCGAAAGCCCGTTCATCCGCCGGCCGGACATCTTGAAGAGCTTCGTGCTTTACTGGCAGCGCCATCCTTCGCTCAGCTACCTGTTCTCCGGGCTGTTCATCGGCCCGACGAGCCAGGCCCCGCGCATCGACGAGGCGCGGCATGACAGCCTCTACGAGCTCGAGGTCGCGCTCAGTCAGGTTCCGCCGCCGGGCGAGCCCCCGAAGTTCCCGTGGATCGTCGACCTCCTGTTCCGCAACATGATGGTCGAC
>JAJXVK010000150.1 GCA_021782155.1 Pseudomonadota bacterium | reverse complement strand
CATCGTGCGCCACATGTGTGCGACGTCCGAGCCGTCGAAGCCGAGGCCTTCCTCGGGTTCGCGGAAGTTGCGGCCGATGAGGTCGGTCATCTCCTCGGGATCGACCTCGGGGAAGTCGTCGAAGAAATAGGTGTCGTACAGCGTCATCGTCCGCGCGGTCATGTACCAGTGGTGCGACTTCGCGTACTCGGCGTCCTTCAGCAGGTAAGCGGGCGGCTGATAGTCGGGCCCGAAGAAGGCCTTGTAGCTTTCGGGATAGGCATAGCCCACGCTCTCGTCGGGCACGTAGCGCAGCGCCTGGTGGTACTTGACCGCGAAGGCGACCTCCTCGTCCACATAGGGCGCGATGAGCTGGGCGCTCCAGTAGCCGTGGTCGGCGCGGATCAGGCAGCCGTTGGAGAGGTCGTGGAGCAGGCAGGCGGTGACGACCTTCTCGTCGAGCCCGTCGTCCATCGCGCGCCTGGCGCTGACCAGCAGGTGGCGCACGGTGATGTCGCCGAAGCGGCAGCGAAAGAAGTCGAGCAGCTTCGGGCGTTCGGGCATACGCGGCAGGGCGGGGTTGTCGCCCATCATGAACACGGTCTTCGGGTTCAGGCGGCGGAGCAGCTCTTCCTCGTTGTCGACCCAGTCGCTGCCCTTCCAGCCGACCGGCGAGGGATAGATCATCCGCTCGCGGCCTTCCTGCGGCCAGGGGCGCGTGTCGTTCGGTTGGTTCGCTTCGGCCATGGCGTCTCTCAAAAGTTGCCGGACCCTAGAATCGGGATGCGGCATGGACAAGGCGTGGTTTGCCGACGCGCGTCGACGACCCATGAATTTCAACGACGTGCGGGTTTGCGGCATTGGCAGGGGGCGCCCGGCTTGGTAGCGTGTGCGCCTCGATTTATCCGTATCGGAGACCATGTCGCCATGCGCAGTCGTACCGCCCGGTTCGCCATTGCCCCGCTGATCGCGCTCGCTCTCGCTGCGTGCAGCAAGCAGAAGGCGGTCGACGTTCACAATGAAAGTCCGCAAGCGGTCGCCAGCAAGCTCGCCGACGCGGGGCCGGTGCATTTCAATCCGGGCCGCTGGGAGACGACGATCAAGATCGAAAGCCTCGATCTCGGCAATGCTCCGCCCGAAGCCAAGCGGATGATCCAGGGCATGATGGGCAAGGCGCGCACGGTCGCCTCGTGCCTGACCAAGGAGCAGGCGGACAAGCCGACGCCCAAGTTTTTCGGCGAGAAGTCCGACGCCTGTACCTATGACCATTTCACGATGGGCGGCGGCGCGATCGACGCCAAGCTCGATTGCAAGGCCGAACAGGGGATGCAGTCGATCGTGATGAAGGGCAACTACACGCCCGACACCTACCAGATGACCGTCAACACCACCGGCGGCGGGCACGCCGGCATGAAGATGGACATGACCATGTCGATGCAATCCAGGCGCGTGGGCGATTGCACCGGCAAGGAAGACGGCTGACCGCAACCCGGCGTTCGCCCCGCGCTTGTACACGCGATGTACAGGCGAGATCGGGAATGAGCCGGGGTTCGCCAGCGAGTCCGGATTTTCGACGTGAAGCAACAGGGCCACATCAGCCTGCAACAGCTCGGAGAACGCCTGAGCGCGTTCGGCAACGATCTGTCGCGGCGCAACGCGCTGGCGCTGCAGCCGCACCCCGACGATGCGCCCAAGCCGACGATCCGCCGCATGCTGGGCGAACTCGGCTCGCCCGCCGAGGTGTGGGGCGAGATCCGCCGCCGCCGCCGCGCCGGGCTGGTCCATGCCGCCGCGGCCATCCCGCGGCCGGTCATGCTGCTCCCCGGCTTCGGCACCAAGCCTGCCCGCATGCGCCGGATGGCGGACGAACTCGAACGCGCGGGGCACCGCGTCAGTGACTGGGGACTGGGCTTCAACCTCGGGCCGACCGAGGAGCGCTTCGAGCACCTGCTGTCGCGCATCGCGGCGATGGCGCGCAAGGAGGGCGAGCCGCTGGCGCTGGTCGGCTGGAGCCTGGGCGGAATCTTCGCGCGCGAGGCGGCCCGGCACGCGCCGCACGCGGTCGCCAAGGTTATCACGCTCGGCACGCCGTTCTCCGTGCATCGCCGCGCCAACAACGCCTGGCGCGCCTACCAGTGGATCACCGGCCACGAGGTCGAGCACGCGCCGGTCGCCGTTGACCTCGCCGAAAAGCCGCCGGTGCCGACGATCGCGATCTGGAGCCCGCGCGACGGCATCGTCCACCCGCGCTCGGCCTGCGGCCGCCCGGGCGAGCGCGACCGCGCGGTGGCACTGCGCTGCACGCACCTCGCCTTTTCCAACCACCCCGACGTCATCGCCGAAGTGCTGCGCCAGCTCGATATCGAGGAGTAACCGCGCCGGGCTCAAGCGCCCGGTGCGGCTATTGTTCAACACCGCCCGGTCTCGCACTTCGGGCCGCTCCAGCAGGCGACGGCGGAGGACTGGCAGTGGCAGATGGACGTAAACGTCAACGGCATGATCAACGGCGTGCAGGCCTTCCTGCCGCTCATGCTGGCGCGCGGTGACGACGGCCACATCGTCACCACCGCATCAATGTCGGCCTTCGTTTCGCTTGCCGGCTGCGTGCTGCGCGCGGTCGAGGCGGACGAGTTACATCCTGCCCTATCCCGAGTTCCGCAAGCCGCTCGAGGACATCCTCGCGTGCGCCATGGCCGCGCTGGCCAACCCCGAGGACGATCCGGAGTACGAACTGCGTATTGCGAAAGGCGTTCCGGGCGGGAGTGCGGAGTAACGGGAGGATTTGTGCGCCCGGATGAACTTTTTTCGCAGGTGCAGCATTGATCCGCTTGACAGTCACAGCGGAAGCGTCAGTCATGTGACTCATGGGTAATGGCCTATGAGTCAATCAAGCGCTTCGTACGACGAAATGTACACGGCCGACGGTCAGGTCCGGCCCGCGTACCAGCGCTACAGCGAGTGGCTCGGCAGGCAGGATCGCAACCTGATGCGGCGCAAGGGGATCGAGGCCGAGGCCTTTTTCCGCCGCACCGGGATCACCTTCAACGTTTATGGCCAGGCGGACGCCGAGGAACGGCTGATCCCGTTCGATCCGGTGCCGCGGATCGTTTCGGGCAACGAGTGGCGCAAGCTGTCGAAGGGCATCGAGCAGCGGGTGCGCGCGCTCAACGCATTTCTCCACGATATCTATCACCGGCAGGAAATCTTCCGCGCCGGGCGTGTGCCCGTGCGACTCTTGTCGCAGAACGCGGCGTTCCTGCCGCAGATGTCGGGTTTCGCCCCGCCGGGCGGGGTCTATACCCACATCGTCGGCATCGACCTGGTGCGCACCGGACCCGACGATTTCATGGTGCTCGAGGACAACGCCCGCACGCCATCGGGGGTCTCTTACATGCTCGAGAACCGCGAGACGATGATGGCGATGTTCCCCGAGCTGTTCACCAGGGTGCGCGTGCGCGAAGTTTCGGACTATCCGCGCCATCTCGCGCGCAGCCTCGCCGCCTGCGCCCCGCCTGCCACTACGGGCAAGCCGGTGGTCGCGGTGCTGACGCCGGGCATCTACAACTCGGCCTATTACGAGCATGCCTTCCTTGCCGACCAGATGGGCGCCGAACTGGTCGAGGGCAGCGACCTGCGGGTCGAGAACGGGCGCATCGCGATGCGCACGACGCGGGGCTACCAGCCGATCGACGTGCTCTATCGCCGCGTCGACGACGAGTACCTCGATCCGCTGACCTTCAACCCCCAAAGCGTGCTGGGCGTCTCGGGCATCATGGACGTCTACCGCTCGGGCGGCATCACCATCGCCAACGCGCCGGGCACCGGCATCGCCGACGACAAGGCGATTTATTCGTTCATGCCCGAGATCGTCGAATTCTACACCGGCGAAAAGCCGCTCTTGCCCAATGTCGAGACCTTCCGCTGCTCAGAGCCCGACAGCCTCGCCTATGTGCTCGACAACATTGCCGATCTGGTGGTGAAGGAAGTTCACGGCTCGGGGGGGTATGGCATGCTGATCGGGCCGACCGCCTCGAAGAAGGAAATCGCCAGGTTCATCGCGAAGCTGAAAGCGAAGCCTGAAAACTACATCGCGCAGCCCACGCTCTCGCTTTCGACCGTGCCGATCTTCACCAAGTCGGGGCTCGCGCCCCGGCACGTGGACTTGCGGCCCTTCGTACTCGTCTCGCCCGACCGGATCGACATCACGCCGGGCGGACTTACCCGCGTCGCGCTCAAGAAGGGCAGCCTTGTCGTGAACTCGTCGCAGGGCGGGGGCACCAAGGACAGTTGGGTGCTGGACGACTGAAATGCGCCGGACCTCATCATGCTAGGCCGCTCCGCCAACGGCGTGTTCTGGATGTTCCGCTACCTCGAGCGGGCGGAGAACACCGCGCGCCTCGTCGAGGCCGGCTTCCGCATGGCGCTGACCCGCGACGCGGTCGACGCCGATGACGAATGGCGCTCGGTCATCATCACTCTCGGGCTCGAGAGCGCCTACAAGGCCAAGTTCGGCAGGGCCTGCGCCGGGCCCGATGTGTTCAATTTCATCCTTCGCGACCGGGACAACCCGGGCAACCTGCTCGCCATGTGCGAGGCCGCGCGCACCAACGCGCGCATGGTCCGTGCCGGGATTACCCGCGAGCTGTGGGAATCGGTCAACGAGATGTGGATGGGGCTCAGGGATATGCTCGCCCGCCCGGTGCGCGAGAGCAACCTCGGCGAAGTGCTCGACACCATCCGCCGCCATTCGACCCAGGTGCGCGGCGCGATGATGGGCACGATGCTGCGCAACGAGATCTTCAACTTCGCGCGGCTGGGCAAGTTCATCGAGCGTGCCGACAACACCGCGCGCCTGCTCGACGTGAAGTACTACGTGCTGCTTCCCAGCGTGTCCTACGTCGGCTCCAGCCTCGACAACATGCAGTGGGACATGATCCTGCGCTCGGTTTCGGGCGAGCGCGCCTACCGCTGGCTCAACGCCGGTCGCATGGAGTCGCGCACAATTGCCGAGTTCCTGATCCTCGACGGGCGGTTTCCGCGCAGCCTGGCGTTCTGCTATTCGAAAATTCAGTCGAACCTCGCCGCTCTGGCGCGCGAGTACGGCAGTGAAATGGACAGTCACGCGATCCTGCGCGACACGCAGAGCCAGCTCCACGCGCTGACCATCGACGAAATCTTCGAGCAGGGCCTGCACGAATTCATCGCCGAGTTCATCGCGCACAACCAGAAGCTCGCGCAGCAGGTGCAGCGCGACTACCGGTTCTACGAATAGGAGGCGAAGGGGAAGCGATGCGCCTCGCGGTCGATCACGTCACCCGCTACCGCTTCGAGGCGCCCGTCTATCACGGGCTGCAGCGGCTGCGGCTGACACCCAAGCACACCTCGGGCCAGCGCGTGCTCGACTGGGACATGGCGCTCGAAGGCGCGAAGCGCGAAGTCGAGTACGAGGATCACAACTACAACCGAGTGACGCTCATCTCGCTCGACGAGGGCACGCGGGAAGTCGTCATCCGCTGCACCGGCACGGTCGATACCGCCGATGCGGCGGGGGTCATCGGGCGGCACGCCGGTTTCCTGCCGCTGTGGCACTTCCTGCGCCCGACCGAACTGACGCGGCCCGGGCCGCAGGTCAGGTCGCTGCTGTCGGAGTTCGACGCCTGTGACGAACGCCTGCCGTTGCTCCATGCGCTTTCGGCACGGATCGGCGAACGCGTCGCCTACGAAGGCGGTCACACCGATACCGAGACCTCGGCGGAAGATGCACTCGCGGCGGGCCATGGAGTGTGCCAGGACCATGCCCACGTCTTCATCACCGCGTGCCGCGTGTTGGAGATACCGGCGCGCTATGTCAGCGGCTACCTGATGATGGACGACCGGGTGGAGCAGGAAGCCGGGCATGCCTGGGCCGAAGCGCATGTCGACCACCTCGGCTGGGTCGGCTTCGACGTGTCGAACGGGATCTGTCCCGATGCGCGCTACGTGCGGGTCGCGACCGGAGCCGACTATCGCGAGGCGGCGCCGGTTACCGGCATCCGTTTCGGAACACATGGGGAAGAACTCCATGTCTCGCTTGCCGTGGCCCAACAACGTATGGAACAGTAGGTTCAGGGATTCCCTGGCCGGGGCCGGGCAGGGCGTGTTTGGACCCGAGGGGGCTCGATGACCTATTGTGTTGGCATGGTGCTCGACCGCGGGCTCGTGATGATGAGCGATACGCGCACCAATTCGGGTGTCGACAACATCTCGGTGTTCCGCAAGATGCATTCGTGGTCGGTGCCGGGCGAACGGATCATCACGCTGCTCGCCGCGGGCAATCTCGCCACCACGCAGGCGGTGGTCAGCCAGCTGGAGGAGCGCAACAAGGCGCCCGGCGAGCGGCGGCCCTCGATCCTCGCGGTCGAGACGATGTTCCAGGTCGCCACGCTGATCGGCAGCCTGCTGCGCGACACCATCGCCGGGCGCAACGAGGCAGGGCAGAAGGCCGCCACCCCCTTGTTCTCCGCGACGATGATCGTGGCGGGACAGATCGCGGGCATGGAGCCGCGGCTGTTCCTGATCTATCCCGAAGGCAACTTCATCGAGGCGTCGCATGACACGCCGTTTTTCCAGATCGGCGAAACCAAGTACGGACGGCCGATCCTGATCCGCGCCTACGATCCGGCGATGAATTTCGAGGACGCGGTCAAGCTGCTGATGGTCAGCTTCGACTCCACGCTCAAGGCCAACCTCTCGGTCGGCCTGCCCCTCGACCTGATGGTGATCGAGCGCGACCGCTTCACGCCGCTGCACGAACGGCGCATCCTCGCCGAGGATCCCTATTTTCGCGCCATCTCGTCGGGATGGGGCGAGGCGCTGAAGCTCGCGTTCGATTCGCTTCCCGACTACCACTTCGACGGGACCAGCGAAGTCTGAAGGTCCGGCTGGCCGCTTTCGACCGGAATGGAGAGAATTGCGCTACGCAAATCAACTTAGTTGATCTACTCATTTTTCAAGTGGTCGACTGTTTTGATCAAGTCGATGCACCTATCCCATATGTTGCGTCATGTAATTTATGGTTTTTCGATCATCGGATTCGGAATGCCATAAGCTCCGAATCCGAGAGGAATATACCAAGGAATTCCCCGGTTGAGGCGATTACGAGGTCGTGATTGGCTCGGGAACGGGTTTTTCGCCGCTGGAATCGGGCAGGCGGGTGGGGCTCGATGCGTGGCATGAACGAACGCCTCATGGTCCATGTCCTCGACAGCCAATCCGCCCGCCGCGCGCAGATCGCCCGGCTCGTGTTCACCGCCGGCTATCATGCCGAGATCTACGCCGACCGCTCCGAGCTGCTTGCGCACGCCCCGTCCGATGGGGTGGTGCTCGCCTGCGATACCGGGCGCGGCGACGAGATCGTCTCGGAACTGACCGAAGGTCTTGCCGAAGTGGGCAACTGGCTGCCGGTGGTGATGTTCGCCGAAGCCCCCTCGACTGGCCGAGTGGTGGCGGCGGTCAAGGCTGGGGCATTCGATTATCTTTCGCTGCCGCTCGACATCAGCCCGCTGCGCGCCGCGATCGAGCGCGTCAGCGTCGAGGCGGAAGACATGCGCGCCAGCCGCGAACGCGCGGCCGAAGCGCGCCAGCGCATCGCGCGCCTCTCGACGCGCGAACGCGAAGTGCTCGACCGGCTGACCGCTGGCTTCAGCAACAAGGCCATCGCGCGCGAACTGGAAATCAGCCCGCGCACGGTCGAGATCCACCGCATGAAGATGATGGGCAAGCTGGGGACCTCCATCAACCCGGTGGATTTGACGATGGCGGCGCGATGAGGGGCTGACGGGTTTCATGCGGCCGCCACGGGGCGCATTCTCTATCGTTTCGAGCCGCTCACCATT
>JAJXVK010000149.1 GCA_021782155.1 Pseudomonadota bacterium | reverse complement strand
TCACCACTTCGCGCTGCCAGGCAAGCGCCTCGAGGTAGTGCGCCACGGCCATCAGGTTGGCTTCGGGCGGCAGCCGGTATTCGGGGTGCCCCCAGTAGCCATTGGCGAAAATGCCGAGCTGGCCGCCCTCGACGAAGTTCTTCAGCGTCTTCTGCGTGTCGGCGAAATAGCCCGGGCTCGACTTGGGCCAGCTCGAGATCGACTGCGCCAGCGCCGAAGTGGCGGCGGGATCGGCCTTGAGCGCCGAGACCACGTCCACCCAGTCGAGCGCGTGCAGGTGGTAGAAGTGCATGACGTGGTCGTGCACGTACTGCGCGGCGATCATCAGGTTGCGGATGATCTGGGCGTTGGCCGGGATCTCGTACTTCAGGGCATCCTCGACCGCGCGGACCGAGGCGATTCCGTGGACCAGCGTGCAGACCCCGCAGATGCGCTGGGCGAAGGCCCATGCATCGCGCGGGTCGCGGCCCTTGAGGATCGTCTCGATACCCCGGACCATGGTGCCCGAACTGTAGGCCTCGGTGATCCTGCCCGCCGCATCGGTGGCGGCCTCGATCCGCAGGTGACCTTCGATCCGGGTGATCGGATCGACTACGACACGCTGGTTCATACGTGTGCCCCCCTGCGGCTATAGAACATACCCGTCTGCGTGCGCGTGACGAACACCAGGAAGGCGTGCATCAGCTTGCCGAACGGGAAGGAGACGAGAAACAGGCAAACGCTGAGGATGTGGATGCCGAGCAGGTCCTCGTAGCGGATCCACAAGTGCGAAACGGCCGCCAGACCGGTGACCACCGGCAGCGTGGTGACGAACCAGGACCAGTAGTCGGTGAAGGTCGAGATGACCTTGAGCACGGGATTGGTCAGCCGCCGCAGCAACATGAAGAGCAGCGCGGCAAGCGTGATCACCGACACGGCGGAAATCACCGCGGTCGGCAGCCCGCCCCAGTGCAGCCCGGTGATCGAGCGGATGAACTGGATGTGCTGGCCAAAGCCGAACACGATCACCGCCAGCCCGATGTGGAAGGTGTACGAGGCGACCGTGTGCACCAGCGTACGTGCGGCATATTCCTTCGCCGGCCACATGTGCCGCACGAACGAGCCGACCGTGCCGGACAGCAGCGCCCCGCCGGTTATCTTCGCCTTCGAACGGTCCTGCGCGTGGGGCAGGAACAACAGCCAGGCAAGGCGCCAGATGACGCCGAACACGAAGACGACCATCGCGACCTCGATCGCCGGTCCGCGCGCGAAATCGAGCAGGGTCATTTCGTCTTCCCTTCTTCTTCGATCGCCTTCTGCCTGCGCTGGCGGGCGAGCACGGCGGTTCCCGCGCCGGCGATCGCGCCGACCGCGGCGGCCGCGCCGATGTCGCGCCCGTGGTGGTGCGTGGGCTGCGGCAGCGTCTTGTAGAAGCCGCCCATGTCCCAGAAATTGGGCTCCGAGCAGCCGAGGCAGCCGTGGCCCGACTGGATCGGGAACGAAGTGCCCCCGTTCCACTTGGTCGTCGCGCAGGCGTTGTAGGTGACGGGCCCCTTGCAGCCGCACTCGTAGAGGCACCAGCCGTTGCGCGCGCCCTCGTCGTCGAACGACTTGGCGAACAGGCCCTTGTCGTAGAACGGGCGGCGATAGCAGCGGTCGTGGATCGAATCGCCGAAGAACGGCTTGGGCCGCCCCAGCCGGTCGAGCGGCGGGAGCTTGCCGAAGGTGACGAGGTAGGCGACCGTCCCGGCGATCACCTCGGGCACCGGCGGGCAGCCCGAGACGTTGATCACCGGCTTGTCGGTCACGATGTCACTGACCGGCACCGCCCCGGTGGGGTTGGGATGGGCGTGCGGGATGCCGCCGAACGACGAGCAGGTGCCGACCGAGAGAATCGCCAGCGCGTCCTTGGCGGTTTCCTTGAGCACCTCCAGGTTGGTCTTGCCCGCGGCGCAGGAATAGATGCCGCCGTCCCTGGTCGACACCGAACCGTCGACCACCACGACGTACTTGCCCTTGTTGGCCGCCATCGCGTCGAGCCGGGCCTTTTCGGCCGCCTCGCCTGCCGCCGCCTGCAGCGTCTCCTGGTAGTCCAGCGAGATCAGGTTGAAGATCATCTCCTCGACCGAGGGACTGAACGAGCGCGTCAGCGATTCGATGCAGCCGGTGCATTCCTGGAACGAGAGCCAGATTACCGATTGACGCTTCGCCCCCGCCAGCGACTGCGCGATCGCGCGGCCAGCGGTGGGCGGCAGCGCCATCAGCGTGGCGAGGTAGCTGCCGTACTTGAGCAGCGACCGGCGCGACACCCCCTGCCGGGCCAAGGCCTCGCCGACGGTCCCTTGTTCCATCACCCAGTCGTCCATCGGCTCCTCCTGGTCAGTCCCGGTCGGGATCGCGCAGCGCGATGTGTTCGCGCATGCGCACAGCGGCCGCCCTGGCGTCCGCGGGGTCGGTCTTGAGAATCTCGGGGAGCAGCGTGATCTCCACCTGCTCGGCGATCACCTGTCCGTCGGTGCCCTTGTGACGCACCCACCACACGCCGTTGAAGCGCGTTTCCCACACTTCGCTTTCGCCCATCGCGGAGAGCGTCGCGCGGACCTCGCCGCGCCCCAGCGCGCCGTCGAGTTCCTCGCGGTCGGCCTCGCTCATCGGCAAGCCGCGCAAGTCGATCGCGGCTTCGCTGCCATCGCGCGCGAGCGCCTCGAGGTGCTGGAGTATTTCCTGCTCCACCGCGCGGGCGAGCCCGGTGCGCACGTTCT
Organism: Pseudomonadota bacterium; assembly: GCA_021782155.1. Lineage (GTDB taxonomy): Bacteria > Pseudomonadota > Alphaproteobacteria > Sphingomonadales > Sphingomonadaceae > Novosphingobium. Next base: position 5,164 of record JAJXVK010000149.1, on the reverse strand, counting down.
CGAAGGGACCGGCATCATGCATCGACGCACCACCCTTCGACGAGCCCGGTCACGATCCCGCAGACCTGCGGCACCGCTTCGGCCACGGGTCCCTCGGCCTCCATGCCCCAGCCGATCCGGCCGGGCTGGACGCCGATCAGCACACGCCGTTCGGGCGAGCGGCCGACGAGCTGCGCGGCGGCGAGCAGGTCGGCCAGCGCCACTTCGTGCGCCGAGCGCTTCTTGCCGCCGAGCTGGACCTCGATCTCGCCGTCATGGAACACGCCGATCGCGCCGGGCTCGCGCCCCAGCTCCATCGCATCGACCACGACCAGCGAGGCGCAGTCCTCGATCTCGGTGAGCAGCGACAGGCCGATCGTGCCGCCGTCGCGCAAGGCGATGTGCGCGGGCAACTCCATCGCTTCCAGCGCACGGATGACATGAATGCCAACTCCGTCATCGGCCTGGAGCAAATTGCCCAAGCCGAGTACAAGAATGGTTGTTCCCCGGTCTGTCACGTCGAGTTCCCATGGCTAGGGCACTTCCCGTTTTCCGGGATAGGTTAATCCGATTCGGTCCTCATTGACAGTGGTCAATCCGGATCGTCTTATATGCGCATAAGATCACCAAACCCGGAGCGGGCGGAGGACCATTCCCATGTGCCTGGGCATTCCGATGCGCATCATCGAACGCGACGGCTTCTCCGCACGTTGCGAAGCGCGCGGGGTGCAGCGGCAGATCAGTCTGTTCCTGCTCCAGCACGAAGACCTCGCGCCGGGCGACTTCGTCATGGTCCATATGGGCGAGGCGATCGAAACGATGAACGAAGAGGCCGCGCGGGCCGCGTGGGACCTTTACGACGAGATGCTCGCCGCCGAGGCCGCCGCCACGCCACCAGGCTGATCGCGCACCGTGCCGGCCCTCGTTTTCGCGGCTTTCCCTTGACCTCGGGCCCGATGCGGGGCTTTGCTCGGCATGGACCCGCCCTTCGCGGCGGCGCTGCGGAATTCAGTCAGGAGAGGCGATACCATGAGCGAAGCGATCTATCCGGTTCCGGCACAGTGGGCCGAAAACGCGCTGATCGACAACGAAGGCTACCTTCGCGAATACCGCCGCTCGGTCGACGATCCCGATGGCTTCTGGGCCGAGCACGCCAAGCGGATCGACTGGATCAGACCCTTCACCAGGGTCAAGAACACCTCGTTCGACGAAGCCGACTTCGGCATCAAGTGGTTCGAGGACGGCACGCTCAACCTCTCGGCCAACTGCCTCGACCGGCACCTGGCGACGCGCGGCGACGACGTGGCGATCCTGTGGGAGCCCGACAGTCCCGAGGATGACGCGCGGCGTATCACCTACCGCGAACTGCATGCCGACGTGTGCCGCTTCGCCAACCTTTTGAAGTCGCGCGGCGTCGGGCGCGGCCACCGCGTCACGATCTACCTGCCGATGGTACCCGAAGCCGCCGTCGCCATGCTCGCCTGCGCCCGGATCGGCGCGATCCACTCGATCGTCTTCGCCGGCTTCTCGCCCGACGCGCTCGCGGGCCGCATCCAGGACTGCGATTCGACCGTGGTGCTCACCGCCGACGAGGGCCTGCGCGGCGGCAAGAAGGTGCCGCTCAAGAACAATGTCGACGAAGCGCTCGATCGCTGTCCGTCCGAGGTCTCGACCGTCGTCGTGCTCAAGCGCACCGGCGCGGACGTGGCGATGAAGGACGGGCGCGACATCGACTGGGCGGAAGGCGTCGCCGCGCAGTCCGCCGATTGCCTGCCCGAGGAGATGGGTGCGGAAGACCCGCTGTTCATCCTCTACACCTCGGGATCGACCGGAAAGCCCAAGGGCGTGCTCCACACCACCGGCGGCTATTCGGTCTGGGCCTCGATCACGCACGAGTACGTGTTCGACTACCGCCCGGGCCAGATCTACTGGTGCGCGGCCGACATCGGCTGGGTCACGGGCCACTCCTATGTCGTCTACGGCCCGCTGATGAACGGCGCGACCACGGTGATGTTCGAGGGCGTGCCCAACTTCCCCGACGCCAGCCGCTTCTGGCAGGTGGTCGACAAGTTCGGGGTGGAGATCTTCTACGGCGCCCCCACCGCGCTGCGCGCGCTGATGCGCGAGGGCGACGAGTGGGTGAGGAAGACCAGCCGCAAGAGCCTGCGCCTGCTCGGCACGGTGGGCGAGCCGATCAATCCCGAGGCCTGGGAGTGGTACTACCGCGTGGTCGGCGAAACCCGCTGCCCGATCGTCGACACCTGGTGGCAGACCGAGACCGGCGCGGCGATGATCACTCCGCTGCCCGGCGCCACCGCGATGAAGCCCGGCTCGGCCACGCGGCCGTTCTTCGGGGTCAAGCCCGCGCTGCTCGACGGCGAGGGCAACCTGCTCGAAGGCGCGACCGACGGGTGCCTCGTCATCACCGATAGCTGGCCGGGCCAGATGCGCACGGTTTGGGGCGACCACGAGCGCTTCTTCCAGACCTATTTCAGCACCTTCAAGGGCCGCTACTTCACCGGCGACGGCGCGCGGCGCGACGAGGACGGCTATTACTGGATCACCGGCCGCATCGACGACGTCATCAACGTTTCGGGTCACCGCATGGGCACCGCCGAGATCGAAAGCGCGCTCGTCGCCCACGCCAAGGTCGCCGAGGCCGCGGTGGTCGGCACGCCGCACGAGATCAAGGGCCAGGGCATCTACGCCTACGTCACCTGCAATGCCGAAGTCGAACCCGACGAAGCGCTGCGCAAGGAACTGGTGCAGTGGGTGCGCCACGAGATCGGCCCGATCGCCACGCCCGACGTGATCCAGTTCGCGCCGGGCCTGCCCAAGACCCGCTCGGGCAAGATCATGCGCCGCATCCTCAGGAAGATCGCCGAGAACGACGTGTCGAACCTTGGCGATACCTCGACGCTGGCCGATCCCTCGGTGGTCGACAACCTGCTGGAGAACCGCCCGCAGCCCGCTTCGGCCTGAGGGCGAAAGTCGGGATGGGTGGAAAGGGAGCATTGGGCTTCCTCCCTCCCATCGGTCATTCCCGCGAATGCGGGAATGACGAAGTTGGAGCTGATTGCCAGCATCCGGGGCTATTCCTGAATTGCTAGCCATTCGATGCACGGCGCCCCGCCCCTAGTGAAAGTCCCGCGACTTCGGCAGGACGCGCACATTGCGCGGATGTTGCGGGCGCAGGAATTCGTCGGCGCGCGACAATAGCGGATCGGGGTCGTGCGCCTCGGAAAGGCGCGCCAGTTCTCCGGTGCGGTCGTGGACGCGGTGCGCGAGCAGATGGATCACGCCTTCGGGACTCTTCTGCACCTCGCCTTCGACCAGCATCAGCCGCGCGGCCATCACTTCGCGGCGGAAACGCTTGAACGTGCGCGACCACAGGATAATGTTGGCGATGCCGCCCTCGTCCTCCAGCGTGACGAAGATCGCCTTGCCGTTGCCCGGCCGCTGGCGCACCAGCACCACGCCGGCGACCCTGGCCCGCGCGCCGTTCGCCTCATCGCGCAAGGCGGCGCAGGGCAGCACGCCCTCGGCGGCGAAGACCGGGCGCAGGAACTGCATCGGGTGCGCCTTCAGCGACAGGCGGATGGTCTGGTAGTCGGCGGCGACCTGTTCGCCGAGCGCCATCGCGGGCAGGTCCGCGGGCGGCTCCTCGCCCAGTTCGCGCGCCTGCGCGGCGGCGAACAGCGGCAGTTCATCGGGCGGGGTGCGGCGCGCTTCCCATAGCCCCTCGCGCCGGTCGAGTCCGATCGAGCGCAGCGCGTCGGCATCGGCGAGCAGGTTCAACGCGCGCTGCGGCAGGCGGGCGCGGCGCGCCATGTCCTCGATCGCCGCGTAGGGGCGGCGCGCGGCGATCCTGTCGGCCCAGTCCTCGCGGAAACCGGTGACCTGGCGCAGCCCGAGCCGCAGCGCGGACGCGCCGCCTTCCGCCGGCTCCAGCGTGTTGTCCCAGTGGCTGTGGTTGATGTCCACCGCGCGCACTTCCACGCCGTGCGCGCGCGCGTCGCGCACGATCTGCGCAGGCGCATAGAAGCCCATCGGCTGCGAATTGAGCAGCGCTGCGGCGAACACCGCCGGGTAGCGGCACTTGATCCAGGCCGAGACCCACACCAGCCGGGCGAAGGCGATCGCGTGGCTTTCGGGAAAGCCGTAGCTGCCGAACCCCTCGATCTGCTTGAAGCAGCGCTGCGCGAACTCGCGTTCATAGCCGCGCGCGACCATGCCCTCGACCAGCTTGCCCTCGAAGTTCTCCATCGTGCCCATGTTGCGGAAGGTCGCCATCGCGCGCCGCAGCTTGTTCGCCTCGGCCGGCGTGAACCCGGCCGCGACGATCGCCAGCTTCATCGCCTGTTCCTGGAACAGCGGCACGCCCAGCGTCTTGCCGAGCAGCCCGCGCAGTTCCTGCGGATCGTGCGGCGGCGCGGGCGAGGGAAAGTCCACCGTCTCCCTCCCCTGCCGCCGCCGCAGGTAGGGATGGACCATGTCGCCCTGGATCGGTCCCGGTCGCACGATCGCGACCTGGATGACGAGGTCGTAGAACTCGCGCGGGCGCAGGCGCGGCAGCATGTTCATCTGCGCCCGGCTTTCGACCTGGAACACCCCCACGCTGTCGGCCGCGCAGAGCATGTCGAACACGTCGGGCGCGTCGCTTGGCACGCTGTCGAGCGTCAGGCGCGGCCCGCCGTTCGCCTCGATCAGGGTGAAGGCCTTGCGGATGCAGGTCAGCATGCCGAGCGCCAGTACGTCGACCTTCATCAGCCCCAGCGCGTCGATGTCGTCCTTGTCCCACTCGATGAAGGTGCGATCCTCCATCGCGGCGTTGTGGATCGGCACCGTCTCGTCGAGCCGGTCCTGCGTCAGCACGAAGCCGCCGACATGCTGCGACAAATGGCGCGGGAAGTTCAGGATGGCCTGCGTGAAGCGGTTGACCCGCGCGATCGCGGGATTGTCGGGATCGAGCCCCGCCTCAACACAGCGCTTGCGATCATAGGTCGAGGAATAGCTGCCCCACACCGTGCCCGCCAGCCGCGCGGTCACGTCTTCGCTGAGCCCCAGCGCCTTGCCCACCTCGCGCACCGCGCTGCGCGGGCGGTAGTGGATGACCGTGGCGGCGATCCCGGCGCGGTGGCGGCCATAGCGCTTGTAGATGTACTGCATCACTTCCTCGCGCCGC
>JAJXVK010000148.1 GCA_021782155.1 Pseudomonadota bacterium | reverse complement strand
GGCTTTCGAGCAGCCCTTCGGTGGTGCGACTTTCAGCCGGAAGCTTCAGCCAGGTGTTGAACTGCGTCTGCGCGCGACGGAGTGTCACCTCGATGCTTTGAATGCCCGCATCGGCCAGCGCTTTGTCCCGCCCTTCGGTGATGAAGGCGACCTGGTTCTTCAGGTCGTTCAGGCGATTGTTCACCGGGGTGGCGGAGAGCATCAGGACTTTGGTTTTGACGCCTTTCCGGATAACCTCGTCCATCAATCGCTGGTAGCGAGTGATCTTGTCCTTGCTCGGGTTGTTGTTCCGGAAATTGTGGGACTCGTCGATGACGATGAGGTCGTAGTTGCCCCAGTTGATCGTCTCCAGATTGATCTCGCCGGAGCGTCCCGTCTCGCGGCTCAAGTCGGTGTGATTCAGGACATCATAGTTGAAGCGGTCAGCCGCAAGCAGGTTGCGCTTGTCGTTGATCGTGTAGACCGTCCAGTTTTCCCGGAGCTTCTTGGGCGCGAGCACCAGGACGCGGTCATTGCGCAGCTCATAGTATTTGATGACTGCCAGCGCCTCGAACGTCTTACCCAAGCCGACGCTGTCGGCGATGATGCAGCCGTTGTAACGCTCAAGCTTGTCGATGGCGCCGAGAACGCCGTCTTTCTGGAACTTGTAGAGCTTGTTCCAAACCAACGTGTCCTTGAAGCCGGTCTTCGACCGGATGATGCTTTCCTCATCGATTTCCTCGATGAAGTCCCTGAAAATATTGAAGAGTGTAATGAAGTAGAGAAGGTTGGCGGGCTTGTCGGAGGCGAGGAAATCGAGGCTTTCAAGGACCGCATCCTTGGCATTGCGGACGGCAGTTGGATCATTCCAGATCGTCTCGAACCAGTTGAGCAACTGCTTCGTGGCCTCCGGGTCTTTCGCCACAGTGTTCATCGCGAAGCTGCTGGAGCGCACAACGCCAAGGCCAGCCGCAGTGAAGTCCGACGTTCCGGCGACAGCAACCGCATCGCCAACGGCAGGTTGAATGTGAAAAATATTCTGCGCGATAGGCGCTCCCGCGAGCTGTCGGACCTGCGTCTTCTTCCGAACCCAATCCGCACACTCGGCGGCGATGCGCTGGAGGTTCAACTCATTCTTCAGGCCAATCTCTTCAGTGGTCCCGGCCAGAGGCAGAGGAAGAGCGGCATCGGGTCGCGTCAGGAGAATGCGCAAGTCCTGAACCTTGCCAAGCTCTGATTTCAGTGCGGAATAGCCAAAAATGGAAAACCAGGCGGTCAAAACCAACATTTTCGAGTCTGGGCTCAAGGCCGCTCGAAGCTCGTCAACAACCTTGCCGTGACTCTTATTATCAAGAAGCATTTTTGGTCTTGTTCCGGTTGGTGTCTTCGCGCCAGGCTTAGAGGACATATCGTTCAAAGTTATTGGTAAATCACTTCATATCATACACATTTCTTCGATATTGTCCTCGCGGCTATAAAGGGGCGACTGACCTGTGCACGGTCAGCCGCCCCGCTCCTTCAGAAGGAGTGTCGGCTAGGCGCTTCGCGGCAATCCAACCGTTTTTGGAGCCAGTCGAGCACTTCAGCCTCAACCCATCCCACTCGGCTAGGGCCAAGGTGTACCCGCTTGGGGAATTGCCCGGCCTTTTCCAATCGTGCGATGTGCTGCGGTGAGTACAGAACCAACTCCTTGAGCTGACGCTTTGATAGAATCCTCATCACGATGTTCCCATGAAGAGAGCATCGCGATGCCCCGGTTACGACAATACCCAGGCGGGCCGACGCTATCAGGATCGTGAGGTGTCGCCAATGGACTGCGCATAGGTGCGCATCGCGTCACATTGCTTCGCGGATTTGAGGGTGGACTAAAGGGTGGGCTGAATTTCAGGGTGTCCCCTAAGGGGTTGAAATTAAGCCATAAAATTGGGTAAATGGTGCCCAGAAGAGGACTCGAACCTCCACGCCCTTTCGGGCGCCGCCACCTGAAGACGGTGCGTCTACCAATTCCGCCATCTGGGCACGGAGCGGGCGGCCGTGGTGCCGCTCGCCGGGTAGGAGCGCGCCGATAGCGGGGGCTGCCGGGCTTTGTCAATGGCGCAAAGCGCCTCCGCGCCACAAAAGCCGGGGCGCGGTTGATCGAGAGCATTGATCATCGGCGGCGGCTTGTGCCAAGGCGCTTGGCAGGCGCTGCCGGCACGGTGGCGGCGCGGTCATGGACAGACAGCAGGAACGGGCGATTCGATGGGCAGGACCACGCGCGATCTCGACGGGCGGATCATTACGCTGATCGGCGGGAGCGGTTTCTTCGGCACGCATCTCGCGCAGGAACTCCTGTCGCGCGGCGCGCGGCTGAGGATATGCAGCCGCCATCCGGAAAAGGCGTGGCGGGTCAAGCCGCTCGCCGGGCTGGGGCAGGTGCAGTTCGGGCGGGTCGATGTGACCAGACCCGAGACCGTTGCGGCGGCGGTCGGAGGAGCGGACGCGGTGGTCTACCTGGCCGGCAGCTTCTCGGGCGACCTCGATGCGCTCCAGGGCAAGGGCGCCGGGCGCGTCGCCGCCGCGGCGCGCGATGCGGGCGCGAAAGCCTATGTCCACGTCTCGGCGATCGGCGCTGACGCGGGCTCTTCGGTCGGCTATGCGCGGACCAAGGCCGAGGGCGAGGCCGCGGTGCTCGCCGCGTTCCCGGCCGCGACGGTCGTGCGCCCATCGGTGCTGTTCGCCGAGGACGACGATTTCGTGAACATGTTCGCCCGGCTCGTCGCGGCCTTTCCGGTCCTGCCGGTGTTCGGTCCGCATGCGAAGCTGCAGCCGCTGTTCGTCGACGATGCAGCCGAGGCGGTGGCCAATGCGCTCGCCGATCCGGGCGCGCACGGCGGCAAGACCTACGAGATCGCCGGACCCGACGTGCTGACGATGCACGAGCTCAACGAGCGTATCGCCATCGCGCAAGGGCGCAAGCGCGCGCTGATCGACCTTCCCGACGAAATCTCGGCGCTGATCGCAGCGTTGCCCGGCACGCCGATCAACCGCGATCAATGGGCCTTGCTCAAGGCGGGGAACGTGGCGAGCGGGACGCATCCGGGGCTAGCCGAGCTGGGCGTGAAGCCGCGCCCGCTCGTACTGTTCCTCGACCGCTGGATGGCGCGCTACCGCAAGCACGGCCGCTTCGGCGAGCGTCTGGCGGCTTGATTTTCCGCCGGTCGGGCCTGCTCGTCTTCTAGCCGCGCTGTTGGTCCGGCGGGCGGGGGAGAGGGCCGGTGCCGTTCCGCGAGACCAAAATCATGTCTTGGTGACGCGTCCGCAAGACTGGCGGAATCAAATCACTCCCTACCCGTCCACCTCGGCATAGTGCGAGGGCGGCTGGATGCCGCCCATCCGCTCGGTGAGCAGCGGGCGGAAGCTGGGGCGGCTCTTGAACACCGAATACCAGCCGCGCGCCTGTTCGTGGCCCGACCAGTCGAGCCCGCCGAGGTAGTCGGCCACCGAGATCTGCGCGGCGGCGGCGAGGTCTGCCAGGCTCATCGTCGACCCGGCGAGCCACGGGCGGTTGTCGATCAGGTAATCGATGTAGTCGAGGTGCTCGTCGGCCAGCCGCATCGCCTCGCGCAGCGCGCGGCTGTCTGGCGGCTGGCGGAACAGGCGCTTGTGCATCTTCTCCGACAGCAGCGGCCCGGCGACGTCGCTGAAGAAGTTCTCGTCGAACAGCGCGACCAGCCGCCGGATTTCCGCGCGGTTGGCGGCGGTGCCGTTGATCATCGGCGTTTTCTCGACCGTTTCCTCGAAATATTCGCAGATCGCGCGGCTGTCGATCAGCGTCAGGCCGCGCTCCTCGTTCTGGAGCACGGGGGTGCGGCCCGCCGGGTTGAGCATGCCGAATTCGGGGCGCCGCTCCCACGGGTATTCGTCGACGAGGTCGTAGCCCACGCCCTTTTCGCTGAGCAGGAGGCGGACCTTGCGGCTGAACGGGCAAAGCGCGAACTGGTGGAGCTTCCACATGCCAGGCGTCATGGCAAAGGCGTGCGCCGCCTGTCCAGACGAAGGACGCTGCCGGCGCGGAATTTCTGGTGGATCAGGCGATGAAGTCGACGCGCGGCGCCGTGCTACCGACCGATTCGGCGCAGCGGGCGAGCCGGCGCTCGAGCGTTGCGTCGACCAGTGCATCGAGCGCGCGCGGCAGCGACAGCACCAGCTGGCCGTCCGCCAACCGCACCGCGCTGCGCCGCAGCGTGTCGGGCACGCCGCCCGAAACGCGCTGCGCCAGCCGCATCGCATAGCCCCAGGCGCGGGCACGCGCCAACTGGTCCGGCCCGGCCAGCCGAGCGAGGATGTCGGGCTCGGCGCTTCCGCCGCCCATGCCGACGAACACCGCCATCGCCAGCATCGCACGGTCGGCGGCGGAGGCTCCGCTCCACGCGCCGTGCAGCGCAAGTTCCTCGCCGCTGAGCGCGCGGAAATCGGGATTGCTCGACCAGCCGGTGCCGCGCAGCAGGCAGGCGGCGAGGCGCACGCGCCGCCACTCGGGCGGCTCGCCCGGAAACAGCCCGTCGAGCCAGCCGTGCAGCGCCTCGGCATAACCGGGGAACTGCTGCTGCGCTTCTGTGAGGTAGCGCATGCCTTCGACCAGGGGGTCGCGCGCCTGCTGTTCGGTTGTCAGTGAAGCGTAGAGCAGCCCCTCGCGCAGGCCGAAGGCCGATACCGAGACTTCGCTCGGGCCGATCGCCGAAACCAGCGCGTCGAGCAGTGCGGCGCCGTCCTCGAGGTAGGGGATACGCGCGCTCTTCACTTGCGATATCGACTTGAGTGAAATCTTGTCCATGGCGATGACCGCTTCCAGCAGCGGCTTCGCCTCGCCGGGCGCGAATGTGTAATTGCCGATTACGGGCAGCGGATAACCGTAGAGTTCCATGTGTACGCGGCTCAACGAGCGCCAGGTCCCGCCGACGAGGTAGAGCGGTCTGCCGCGGCATCCGGCCAGCCAGTCGAGACCCTTGAGCGAAGCATCGACCTCGCGCTGGAGCCGCGCCTTGCCCCTGGCGCGGATCGCCGCAACGCGCAGCGCGCCGAGGCGGAACGAGGCCCGCTCGCCGATCGCGCCGCCGCCGACGCGCACGAGCTCGAGGCTGCCGCCGCCCATGTCGGCGACCAGCCCGTCGGCCCAGGGCATCGCCGAGATCACGCCGTAACCCGCGGCGTTGGCCTCGGCCTCGCCGTCGAGCACTTCGACCGGCAGGCCCAGCGCTTGCACCTGTTTGACGAAATCGGGGCCGTTGGAGGCTTCGCGCACCGCCGCGGTGGCCACCACGCGCAGCGAGGCGAGGTCCATGCCCGCGATCAGCCCGGCGAACCGGTCGAGCCCGGCCAGCGCAACGGCCATGCCTTCGGGATCGAGCGCGCCGGTCTCGATCACCCCGCGCCCAAGCCCGGCCATCACCTTCTCGTTGTAGAGCACGACCGGTGCGCGCGCGGCACCCCCGAAGACTACGAGACGGATCGAATTCGACCCGATGTCGACAATGGCTTGCGGTCCGGCGAGCTTCACGCAGGCTTCTGTAGGGACAGTTTCGGCACTGCGCCAGCCGTGTCGAGCGCAGCGCCGCGGCCCGACAGCGACGGGTTGGTCATGAAGTAGCGATGGAGGTTGAACGGCGGATCGCCGGGCACGGCGCGCACGTAAGTGCCGTCTTCCCTGAGGATCCAGCTCTGCTCGTCGTCGAGCAGGTTGGCGAGCATGACCTGATCGAGCACCTGGGCGTGGACCGTCGTGTTGCGCAGCGGAAGCGCGTATTCCACGCGGCGCTCGAAATTGCGGCTCATCCAGTCTGCCGAGGAGATGTAGACGTCTGCCTCGCGGCTTGGCAGTGGCGAACCGTTGGCGAAGGCCCAGATGCGGCTGTGTTCAAGGAAGCGGCCAATCACCGACTTGACCTCGATCGTCTCCGACAGGCCCGGTACGCCCGGGCGCAGGCAGCATACCCCGCGCACGACCAGCCGGATCGGCACGCCGGCCTGGCTTGCTTCGTAGAGCTTGTCGATCGCCGCGCGGTTCGACAGCGAGTTCATCTTGGCCCAGATGCCCGAGGGCAGGCCCGCTCGTGCGTTCCCGATCTCGCGGTCGATCAGCCCAAACAGGTTGCCCTGCAGGTTGAGCGGGCTGACCGAGAGCACTTCGAGGTTGCGCGGCTCGATGTATCCGGTGACGTAGTTGAACACCTCGGCCGCGTCGCGCCCGATCGCCGGGTCGGCGGTGAAGAACGACAGGTCGGTATAGATGCGCGCGGTGATCGGGTGGTAGTTGCCTGTGCCGAAGTGGCAGTAGGTGCGGATGCCGCCATTCTCGCGACGCACGACCAGGCTTATCTTGGCGTGGGTCTTCAGTTCGATGAAGCCATAGACCACCTGCACGCCAGAGCGTTCGAGCTGGGCAGCCCAGTTGAGGTTCTGCTCCTCGTCGAAGCGGGCCTTGATCTCCACCACCGCTGTGACCGACTTGCCCGCCTCGGCCGCGTCGCACAGCGCGCGGATCACGGCGCCCTGCTTGCCTGCGCGATAGAGCGTCTGCTTGATCGCCACCACGTCGGGGTCCGCGGCAGCCTGGTTGAGGAAGGCGAGCACCACGTCGAAGCTCTCGTAGGGGTGATGGACCACAATGTCCTTCTGCCGGATCGCGGCGAAGCAGTCGCCGTCATGCTCGCGGATACGCTCGGGGAAACGGGCGGTATAGGGCGCGAACTTGAGGTCTGGCCGGTCGAGGTCGACCACCTGGCCAAGGTCGCAGATGCCCAGGAACCCGTCGGTCTGGATGACGAAGGCGTCCTCGCCGCCCAGTTCGTGGGCGATCAGCCGCTGCAGTTCGGGCGGGATGGCGCTTTCCGCCTCGAGCCGGATGACCTGTCCCCGCCGCCGCCGCTTGATCGCGGTGCGGAAGTAGCGGACGAGATCCTCGGCCTCTTCCTCGACCTCGATATCGCTGTCGCGGATGATGCGGAACAGCGCCGATCCGATCACTTCGAAACCGGGGAACAGCCGCTGCGAGAAGTGGCGCAGCACGGTTTCGAGCGGGATGCAGCGCTGGCCGTCGGCGAAGACGAAGAAGCGCGGCAGGGCGCTGGGCAGCATGATAAGTTCGCGCACGCTCTCGCCGTCCCTGCGGCGCTTCAGCTCGAACAGCATCGACAGGCCGAGGTTGGGGATGAACGGGAAGGGGTGCGACGGGTCGAGCGCCTGTGGGGTGATGACCGGGAACAGCTGTTCGTGGAAAAAGCTCTCCAGTTCGGCCTCGGCGCGCTCGTCGATGTCGTGCAGCCCCAGCACCGCAACGCCTTCAGCGGCGATCAGCGGGCGCAGTCCGCGCCACAGCGCTTGCTGCTCGGCCATCAGCGCATCGGCCTCTGCCGCGACGAGAGGAAGCTGCTGGGCGGAAGAAAGTCCGTCGATCGAGGTGCCTTCGATCTTCTGCTGCACCTGGCCGAAGATGCCCGCGACGCGGACCATGAAGAACTCGTCGAGATTGTTGCCCGAGATCGAGAGGAAGCGCAGCCGCTCGAGCAGCGGGTATGCGGGGTTGGCCGCCTCCGCCAGCACGCGGCGGTTGAACTGCAGCCACGACAGTTCGCGGTTGAAATAACGTCTGTCGCCTTGCGTCCGGGGGTCCTCGTTGGCGGGCGAGGGGACGCTGATCTGCTTGCTGGCCATATTGCGGCGCACTCTACCGCGCGCAGGCGCCGCGCGGCAAGCGGCACGCGGCGGTTGTCAAGAATGGGTAGGCCGTGCTCGCGACCGGTGATAGCCTTGCGTGGTCCGCCCAGCACCGCGCGCGAGCCCGCCATGCCTTCCGACGTCACCATCACGCACCGCGAGCGGGCGATGTTCCCCGGAAGCGACGAGACCAAGGGCGAGCAGGGAGGCTCCCACGAAGCGCACCAGTTGGCGCCCGTGGGCGGCCCGCGGCTCCGCCCCGCGCAGCGTGAACACAGCCGCATACGCGACGGCCAGGCCGAAGATCGACAAGAGCAGGGGCGGGAAGCTCGAGAGGGCCACCGAAGCGTAGCCGACAGCCATGATCGCGGCGCGGCGGGAGATGTGGTTGCCGCCTGCGGCGAGGCGCTCCAG
>JAJXVK010000147.1 GCA_021782155.1 Pseudomonadota bacterium | reverse complement strand
CCGCCCCTGCCAATCGGCCAGCATCACAGTCTCGCGGCCCGGATCGAGCAGCCGCGTCTCGACCATCGCCCCGGCCCGCGCCGCACGCGGGGCGAGCCGCGAAAGCCGGGCGCGGTCGATGTCGCAGGCGATGAGCGTCCCGGTGTTGTCCATCGCGGCGGCGAGCGACAACGTCTTGCCGCCCGCGCCCGCGCAAAGATCGACCACCCCTTCGCCGGGCTCAACACCAAGCGCCATGCAGGCGATCTGGCTCCCCGCGTCCTGGACTTCGAACAGACCTGCTTCAAATTGCAGCCAGCTTTCGACCGGGACGCCGGACGGAAGGCGCAATCCATCGGGCGTCGACAAGACCTCGCCCGGCTGCGGCAAGTCGGCCCGAAGCGAATCGCGGTCCGCCTTGAGGCGGTTCACCCGGATATCGAGCGGCGCACGATCGAGCAGCGCTTCCTGCTCCGCCGCATCGAGTCCCGAAGCTTCGAGCGCTTCAACCAGCCAGCCCGGACCGGTCCCGCCCCCGGCAACCGGCTCGCCCTCGGCGATCTGCGCCGGGCCGTAGTTCGAACCGTCGAACAGCGCGGGCAGCGCAGGATTGCGCGCAGCGAGGCGCAACATGGCCGCACGGCCGCTGGCGGGAACCTCTCCGCAGGCACGAATCGCCGACCACACAAGGTCGCGGATCGCGCGGCGGTCCTTCGATCCGGCAAAGCGGTGCGCGCGCAGCCAGTCGCCCGCCACGCGATCGGCCGGAGCGCCCCCGGCGCGAGCCGCGGCGATCACGCCGTCGAGGATGTCGATCGCCGCCTGGACGCGCGCGGCGGGGGTCATCGCGTCGGGTAGTTGGGCGCCTCGCGGGTGATCGACACGTCGTGGACGTGGCTTTCGCGCAGGCCCGCGCCGGTGATCCGCACGAACTTCGCATTCTTGCGCAGGCCGTCGATCGTGGCCGATCCGGTGTAGCCCATCGCCGCCTTGATCCCGCCGACGAGCTGGTGGACGACGTCCTTTGCCGGGCCCTTGTAGGGCACCTGGCCCTCGATCCCTTCGGGCACCAGCTTCATCTGGTCCTTGATGTCCTGCTGGAAATAGCGGTCGGCCGAGCCGCGCGCCATCGCGCCGACCGAGCCCATGCCGCGATACGACTTGTAGGCGCGGCCCTGATAGATGAACGTCTCGCCCGGCGCTTCCTCGGTGCCCGCCAGCATCGATCCGATCATGATCGTCGAGGCCCCGGCGGCAAGCGCCTTGGCCGCGTCGCCCGAAGTGCGCAGGCCGCCGTCGGCGATGACCGGCACGCCCGACTTCTCGGCCTCGGCGGCGCATTCCATCACCGCGGTGAGCTGCGGCACGCCGACTCCCGCGACGATGCGCGTGGTGCAGATCGAGCCCGGCCCGATGCCGACCTTGATGCCGTCCGCGCCCGCGTTGATCAGCGCACGGGTCGCTTCGGCGGTGGCGACGTTGCCGGCGATGACCTGCGCGGAGTTCGACAGTTTCTTCACCGCCTCGACCGCCCGCGCGACATCGCGGTTGTGGCCGTGCGCTGTGTCGATGATCACCACATCGCATTCCGCTTCGATCAGCGCCATCGTCCGCTCGAAGCCCTTGTCGCCCACGGTCGTCGCCGCGGCAACGCGCAGGCGGCCGGCGGCGTCCTTGGTCGCGGCGGGAAAAGTCACCGCCTTCTCGATGTCCTTCACCGTGATCAGGCCGACGCAGTGGTATGCGTCGTCAACCACCAGCAGCTTCTCGATGCGGCGCGCATGGAGCAGCTTGCGCGCTTCTTCCTGGCTGGTCCCCGCGCGAACCGTGGCGAGGTTCTCGCGCGTCATCAGCTCGCTGACGGGCTGCGCCGGATTGTCGGCGAAGCGCACGTCGCGGTTGGTGAGGATGCCGACCAGCTTGCCGCCGTTCTCGACCACCGGGATGCCGCTGATCTTGTTGGCCTGCATGATCGCCTGCGCTTCGCCCAGCGTGGCGCTGGGAGCAATGGTGATCGGGTTGACCACCATCCCGCTCTCGAAGCGCTTGACCGCGCGGACGGCGGCGCATTGCTCCTTGATGGTGAGGTTGCGGTGCAGGACGCCGATCCCGCCGACCTGCGCCATGACGATCGCCATGTCGGCCTCGGTCACGGTGTCCATCGCCGAGGAAATCACCGGGATGTTGAGCCCTATCGCCTTGGTCAGCCGCGTGCGGGTGTCGGCCTGCGATGGCAGCAGGTCAGATTCGGCGGGACGCAGCAGGACGTCGTCGAAGGTGAGGCCGAGGGGGATGTCGAAGGTGGCTGCCACAGTGCTGTCCGTTCGTCCGGGGGGAGATTCGTGGCGGCCCATGTAACCAAGCGGACCGCTTGGCGCTAGGGGGTCAATTCGCGGGCGGTGCGGAGCGGCCCGGCCAGCGCTTCGCATCGGAGAATTCGCGCACCAGTTCGACCAGCATGTTCACATCGTCGACCGCCCCGCCCAGATCCATCGCCGGTGAGTAGGCGTCGCCGGGCTTGTGATAGTCCTCGGCCATGAAGCGATCGAGCCGCTTGCGGTCGGCATAGGCAGTGCTGACCATCACCGAGGGCACGTCGTGCTGGACGAAGGCCCAGATGTCCTGCCGCTTGACGTAGCTGTTGGCATCATCGCCCGGATCGATCCGCCGCTTCATCGCCGCCGCGACGCGTTCGATCCCCGGATCCAGTCCGGTCATGCCCTTGCCGACGATGGCGAACGGCCCGCCTTTCGCAGCGATCGCATCGGAATCGACGTTGAACGCCGCGACGATGTGATCAAGCGGCAGCGGCGGGTTGTCGGCGAAAGCGAAGGCGCCAAGCATCCCCATCTCTTCCGCCGTCGTGGCGACGAAATAGACGTCGCGATCGAGCGGGCGGCCCCGGACGAGTATCCGCGCGGCCTCGGTGATGACCGCAAGTCCGCTCGCATTGTCGACCGCGCCGTTGCAGATGCGGTCGGTGGGGGAAGACGGCGCGCATTCGCCGAGGTGGTCCCAGTGCGCCACGACCAGCACCGCCCCGTCCTGCGGACGACGGCCCGGAAGCCTCGCGATGAGGTTGTGCGTCAGCACGCGAGTCTCGCGGTTTGCCGCCTCGAGCGAGACCGAAAGGTGGAGCACGCGCGGGACGAACGTGGGCCTCGCCGCCGCCGCCCTCAGCGCCGAGAGCGAGCCCGCGGCCTCGCCCGCCAGAAGCGTTTCGGCGAAGGCGGGCGTCACGAACGCCTCGAGGTCGCCGTCGCCGCGTCCGCCTGCAAGCGCATAGCCGGCCCTGGCGCGGGCCGCGGCGATATCGGCGATGGTGCGCTTCCCGTCGAGAACGGTGAGCACCGCCGCCGCACCGCCGTCGAGCAGCCGCCCCTGCCGCTCGGCCAGCGAGTTGGCCGCGCCGCCCTCGTCCGGTCCGGCGAGAATCATCGCAACCCTGCCCGCGAGCTCCGACCGTGGCGGCACCTGCCCCTCGCCCGTCCCGACGAACAGCACCGGCGCGTTGCCGACCAGCCCGCGCAGCCCCGAGGTGACGACATAGATGTCGTCGGAGGATGCCGGAATGCGCCGCTTGCCGCGCATGAACACCGCGCGCGAGGTGACCGGATCGCGCTCGACCAGCTCGACCGGTGCGAACCAGTCATGGCCCGGGTCGTTTGTGCCGGACACCAGCCCCATGTCGAACCATTGCCGAACGAGGTAGCGCAGCGTTTTGGTCTCGCCCTCGGTGCCGGGCTTGCGGCCATCGAAATCGTCGCTGGCGAGCGTTTCGATCGCGGAACGCAATGCGGTCTCGATCTCGGCGTCGGGTTCGCGCGACGGCAGGCGCACGGGCTTGGCCGAGACCAGCGCGAACGCGGCCAGTGCCAGGACCGCCCTGCCCGCCAAGCCTGCTCTGCGCCAACGCCTCATCGACACTCCTGCACGTTCCGTCCCATGCTTTTCAAAAGCGAGGCGGCCGCGCAAGTTCCCGCATCGCGGGCTCCCCTGCGATTTTCCGGCGAGTGTGACCCTCTTGCCGCTATTCGGCAGTCCAGCCGCCGTCGATCGACATGTTCGCGCCGGTGATCTGCGCCGCCTCGTCACGGCACAGGAACAGCGCCATCGCCGCGACCTGCTCGGGCAGCACGAACTGGCGCGTGGGCTGGCGCACCAGCATGACCTCGTTGATAACTTGCTCGCGCGTCATGTTCCGCGCCTTCATCGTGTCGGGGATTTGGTTTTCGACCAGCGGGGTCCACACGTACCCGGGGCTGATGCAATTGACCGTGACGCCGCAGGTCGCCAGTTCGAGCGCCAGAGTCTTGGTATAACCCGCCAGCGCGTGCTTGGCTGCGACATAGGCGATCTTGAAGGGCGACGCGGTAAGCGAGTGCGCCGAGGCGGTCGAGATGATGCGGCCCCAGCCCTTGGCCTTCATCCACGGCACCGCCAGCCGCGCCGCATCGAACGCGGAAGTGAGGTTGAGCGCGATGATCGCGTCCCACTTCTCGGGCGGGAATTCCTCGATCGGCGCGACGTGCTGCATGCCGGCGTTGTTTACCAGCACGTCAACCCCGCCAAATGTGTCGGCCGCGAGCGTCATCATCTCCTCGACGCCCGACCGCCTGGTCAGGTCGGCGGGCGAATGGATCGCTTTGCCGCCACTCGCCGCCGCAAGCTCCTCGCAGGTCCGGGCGATCCCGGCCGCATCGCCGAAACCGCTCAGCACGACGTTTGCCCCCTCGGCGGCGAAGGCCCTGGCATAGGCGAGCCCGATGCCCGAGGTGGAACCGGTAACCAGCGCGCATTTGCCTTTGAGGAACATGGGTCGACTCCGGATAATATTGGCAAACGTGGCCATTGCCGTGCCGGGCGCTCTTGTCCAGAAGGATGCGCAGGAAGGGGCTTGCGGGGGATTGCAATGCGTCTCGACGAATTCGACAATGACATCAAGGTCGAGGACCAGCGCGGTTCCGGCATGTCCATCGGCGGCGCGGGCGGCAAGATCGGCTGCGGCGGCATCGTCATCGCGCTGATCGCTGCGCTGGTGTTCGGGGTGGACCCTGGCCAGATGCTCTCGACGATGGAAGGGACGGGCACGGACACGAGTTCCGGCCCCATCCAGACCCAGGGCGGCGAAACCGTGCAGGAAATCTGCTCGGTCAACGCCTACAGCCACGATAGCTGCAACACGCTGTCGTCGCTCAACAAGACCTGGGCGCCCCTGTTCCGGAAGGCGAACATCGCCTTCACCACGCCCAGGCTGGTGTTCTATTCTCAAATGGGCCGGTCGGGTTGCGGCGCGGCGCAGAGCGCGATGGGGCCGTTCTATTGTCCGACCGACCAGGGCATCTACCTCGACACAGACTTTTACGACGAAATGGCGAAGGGCATGGGTGCGGGTGGCGACTTCGCCCGCGACTACGTGATCGCGCACGAATACGGCCACCACATCCAGAACCTGCTTGGCCTGTCCGACCAGGTCCACAGCCTGCAACAACAGAACCCCGGCGAGGCGAACGAGCTTTCCGTGCGGCTCGAACTCCAGGCCGATTGCTACGCGGGCGTCTGGGCTGGACTCAACCGCGACCGGATCGACCCCGGCGATCTCGAGGAAGGCCTTACCGCCGCGCACCAGATCGGCGACGACGTGCTGATGAAGGCCGCGGGCCGCCGCCCGGTCGAGGCCGCCTTCACTCATGGCAGCGCCGCGCAGCGCATGCAGTGGCTGAGGACCGGCATTCAGACCGCCGACGAAGACAAGTGCGACACCTTCGCCGACCTGCGGCGCTGACCGTTCCGGGAACCGCAAGGCCTTATTGGGCGTAATCGCTCCATGGGGTGACAGCGATGCAACGACTCATTCTGACGTGCGCCTGTCTCGCGGGCGCGCTGCCGTCTGTCGCCAGGGCGCAGACGGCGGCCGATCCGGGCAACGTGACCGCAGAGGACGTCGTCACCAAGCCGCTTGCCGACCTCAACCTCAAGCGCGATCCGATCCCGCCGATCCTGCAGCGCGCGGTGAGCGCGCCCTATTGGTTGCAGAGCCGGGCCACCTGCAGGACGATTGGCGACGAGATCGGCAGGCTCAACCTGGTACTCGGCGACGATATCGACATCGTCCAGCAGGAATCGCTGATGCAGAAGCGCGAGAACACCGTCGGCAGTTTCGCAAGGTCGGTGGTCGGCTCGCTGATTCCATTCGGCAGCCTGATCCGCGAGATTTCGGGCGCCAACGAAAACGAGCGCCGGTGGAACCTGGCGATCTATGCCGGCTCGGCGCGGCGCGCATACCTCAAGGGCGTTGGCCAGCAGATGCGGTGCGGCTTCCCGGCTCGCCCGGCGACGCCGAAGGACGTGGCTGACCTCATCAGGTGGCGCGAGGCAGGCGGATCGCAGCCCATGCCTGGCACCGCTCCCGCGCCCGCACCGCAACCAGCCGGCGCGCAGCCCCCGGACAGGAATCCCGGCGTGCGCTTCGAATCGCATCCCGTGATCCAGCCGACAGGCGGCTAGCGCCGGCCGAAGCCCGACCTGCCAATTCGATCCCTTCCCTTTCGCGCGGCTTCGCGTAACAGGGGGCCATGCGCCTGACCGACTGCCACAATATCGCCGACTTCCGCCTCCTCGCCAGGCGGCGGTTGCCTTGGCCAGTGTTCGATTACATCGACGGCGCCGCCGACGACGAGATCACCAAGCGGCGCAACACCGCCGCCTACGACGACGTCGACCTGGTGCCCGACGTGCTCGCCGGGGTCGAGACGATCGACATGTCGACCACGATCATGGGCAAGCAGAGCGCACTGCCGCTTCTGCTTTCGCCCACAGCGCTGCAGCGCATCTTCCACTGGCAGGGCGAGCGCGCCGTGGGCCGCGCGGCCGAGAAGTTCGGGTTGTGGTTCGGCATCTCCAGCCTCTCCACCGTCAGCATCGAGGAGATCGGCGCGACCATCTCCACGCCCAAGCTGTTCCAGTTCTACTACCACAAGGACAAGGGGCTGAACCGCTCGATGGTCGAGCGCTGCCAGGCCGCAAAGTTCGACGCCATCGCGCTGACCGTGGACACGATTGTCGCGGGCAAGCGTGAACGATGCCTCCGCTCGGGCTTCAGCTCGCCGCCCCGGCTCAGCCCCCGGTCGGCGATCTCCTATGCGATCAAGCCGCAATGGGCCCTGAACTGGTTCCTGCGCGAGAAGTTCAGCCTGCCCAACCTCGACACCCACGTAAGCGAGGGCACAGGCCAAGCGATCTCGATCGCCGACTACTTCAACAAGATGCTCGACCCGTCGATGGACTGGAAGGCGGCGCAGGATATCCGCGACCGCTGGGGCGGCAAGTTCTGCCTCAAGGGCGTGATGAGCGTCGCCGACGCCAGGCGCGCGGTCGAGATGGGCGCCGACGCGATCATGATCTCCAACCACGGCGGCCGCCAACTGGACGGCAGCCGCGCCCCGTTCGACCAACTCGAGGAGATCGTCGACGCGGTGGGCGGCCGGATCGAGATCATCAACGACGGCGGCGTGCGGCGCGGCACGCACGTGCTCAAGGCGATGTGCACCGGAGCGACCGCTGCTTCGGGCGGGCGGCTCTATCTTTATGCGCTCGCCGCGGCAGGACAGGCAGGCGTCGAGCGCGCGCTGTCGATCCTCAGGGACGAGATCGAGCGCGGCATGAAACTGATGGGCGTGACGAGTGTCGACCAACTCGACCGTAGCCGCCTGCGCCGTCGCAGCTGGCCGGAGTAAACGGCGTGACCGACTGGCTTCCCTTCGTCCTGCTCCTTGCCGGCTCGGCCTGGGCGGGCGCGCAGAACCAGCTCGCCGGTGGCGGCTCGTTCATCACACTCCCCGCGCTGATGCTGACGGGGATGGACGCGCGCGCGGCCAACATCACCTCCACCGTCGCGCTGTTCCCCGGACAGGTCACCGGCGGATGGATGGGACGCCGCCACGCCGAGGGCACCGCAAGCCTCGGCCTGCGCGCGCTCGTCGCGCTCGGCATCGTCGGCGGCGTGGTCGGCGCGCTGCTGCTGCTGCTCACCCCGTCCAGGGTCTTCGCGCGGATGGTGCCGTGGCTGGTGCTGTTCGCCACCGCCGCCTTCGCCTGGGGCTCGTTCGGCCGCAAGC
>JAJXVK010000146.1 GCA_021782155.1 Pseudomonadota bacterium | reverse complement strand
ACGGTGGGCATTTCCTTGTGACTGTCGGCCCCGGCGCGCCCATGGCCGGGCATGTGCTTGACCGTGCCCGCCACCCCTGCGCGCGCCAAGCCGTCGAGCACCGCGCGGCCCAGCGCGGCGACGCGCTGCTGCTCGCCGCCCAGCGCGCGGTCGCCGATCACGTCGTGCGCGCCGGGCTGGCGCACGTCGAGCAGAGGCAGGCAATCGACGTTGATGCCCACTTCGGCAAGATCGATTCCCAGCGCCTCGGCATTGGCGCGCGCGGCTTCGATCGCGCTGGCGGGGGCGACGTCGTAGAGCCGGTCGAAGGCCTCTCCGGGCGGGAATGCCAGCCACTCGGGCGGCTTCATGCGCGCAACGCGCCCGCCTTCCTGGTCGATGCAGATCAGCAGGCGCTTGCGCCCATGCAGCGCACGCAGGCTATCGGTCAGCGCGCGAAGCTGCGCGCGGTTTTCAACGTTGCGACCGAACAGGATGTAGCCCGCCGGATCGGCATCGCGAAAGAAGTCGCGCTCGTCGTCGGTCAGGACCAGGCCGGAAAGGCCGAATATTGCCGGAAGCATGGAAGAAATCTGGCGGATTTCCGCGGCAACGGCAAGCTGGGAGGCGTCGCCAGGTGTGGATAGGAGGGACGCGAAGCCCCACCTTTGCGGCTAACGCGGCCTTACTTGACCTGGCAGGCGGCCCCGGCGGCCCTTAGCTTGCCGCACAGCGCGTTGGCCGCGCCGGCGCTGTCCGCGACCGCCTGCAGGCGATAGACCGTCCCGATGTCGGCCTTGCCTTCGAGGGTGCGGTGGTTGACGCCCTTGAGCGCTTCGTACTGGGCCGTCAGCTTGCCCCAGCCGGCTTCGGCGGCGGCGCGGCTCGAATAGGCGCCGACCTGCACGCCCACGCCGCTGGTGTCGATACTCGGCCCGGGTGCTTCCTGCCTGGCGGACGGCTTGGCCGCAGGCGGCGCGGCCTTCGCCGCCGAGCCCGCATCGGCGACCCTGGCCTGCGGCTTCTCGCCTTCGCTGACCTTGAAGCTCGAATCCCCGGTGCCTTCGAACGTCTTCCCGCCGGGGTTCTCCGGCACGACCTTGTAGGGTTCCTTGCTCGCCTCGATCAGACTTCCGTCGGCGTCGCGCAAGGCGCTGCCGCGATGGGTGAACCAGTAGAGCCCGCCGATCAGCACCGCGAGCGCGAGCACGCCGAGGATGATGAAGCCGACCATGCGGCTGCCAGGCACCGCGTCGTCATAGTCGACATCGTCGGCGGATTCGAGCCAGGGCAGGCGCTCTTCCTCGCCGAGGGGAAGGGGCTGGGTTTCCGCCGATGCCTCGTCGAACGGCTCCTGTCCGTCGTGCTCCTCGCGACCCTCGTCGCCACCGATCCATCCGACCATAACCAGCCCTCTACAGTTCCTCGGCCGCCTCCACCCCCAGCAGGGCAAGGCCATTCTTCACTACCTGCCCGATCTGGACGGCAAGGAAAAGCCGCGAACTGGTTAGTTTACTGTCATGTGCCACGATGAAGCGCTTTTCGGGTCGGTCATTGCCAACGTTCCAATAGGCGTGGAACGCGGCGGCGAGGTCGTAGAGGAAAAACGCCACGCGGTGCGGCTCGCGCGCCGCCGCCGCCGCTTCGACCACGCGCGGGAACTGCGCGGCAATCTTGACCAGCCCCAGTTCCTCCTCGCCGAGCAGGTCGAGGTGGTCGGCCGACGGGGCCATGCCCTCGGTCGCACCCTTGCGCAATGTGGAGCAGATCCGCGCGTGGCAGTACTGCACGTAAAACACCGGGTTGTCCTTCGAGGCTTCGACCACCTTGTCGAAGTCGAAGTCCATCTGCGCGTCGGGCTTGCGGGTCAGCATGGTGAAACGCACCACGTCCTTGCCGACCATCTCGACCACGTCGGCAAGCGTGACGAAGTTGCCCGCGCGCTTCGACATCTTGAACGGCTCGCCGCCCTTCAGGAGCTGGACCATCTGCACCAGTTTGACCTCGAAAGGCTTGGGCGTGGCCCCGTCGGCCCCGGTCATCGCCGCGACTGCCGCCTTGATCCGCTTGACCGTGCCGGCGTGGTCCGCGCCCCAGATATCGACCAGCGCGTCGGCGCTCTCGGCCTTCTGGAAGTGATAGGCGAGATCGGCGCCGAAATAGGTCCAGCTGCCGTCCGACTTCCTGATCGGCCGGTCCTGGTCGTCGCCGAACTTCGTCGAGCGGAACAGCGGCAGCTCGACCGGCTCCCAGTCCTCGGGGGTCTTTCCCTTGGGCGCTTCGAGCAGGCCGTCGTAGACGAGGTCGTGTGCGCGCAGCCACTTCTCCGCCGCCTCGGGCTTGCCCGCCGCCTGCAATTCCGCCTCGGACGAGAACAGGTCGTGGTGGATGCCGAGCAGCGACAGGTCGTGCTTGATCGCGATCAGCATCGCCGCGACCGCGCGGGCGCGGAACGGCGCGAGCCACTGGGCCTCGGGCGCGGCGGCGTATGTATCGCCGTATTCCTTCGCCAGTTCCTGCCCGACCGGCACGAGGTAGTCGCCCGGATAGAGTCCGGAAGGGATCTCGCCGATGTCCTCGCCCAGCGCTTCGCGGTAGCGCAGGTGGACCGAGCGGGCGAGTACATCCACCTGACCGCCGGCGTCGTTGACGTAGTATTCGCGGATCACCTTGTACCCGGCGAATTCGAGCAGCGCGGCGAGAGCGTCGCCCACCACCGCGCCGCGGCAGTGGCCCATGTGCATCGGGCCGGTCGGGTTGGCCGAGACGTATTCGACATTGACCACGTTGCCGCCGCCCATGGCCGACTTGCCGTAGTCCGCGCCCGTTTCCGCGATCCGCGCCAGTTCCGCAAGCCACGCCGCGCCGTCAAGCCTCAGGTTGATGAAGCCCGGCCCGGCGATCCCGGCCGAGGTGATGTGCGGGGCTTTCTCCAGCTCGGCCACCAGCGCCGCCGCCAGCGCGCGCGGGTTCGTCCCGGCGGGCCTGGCCAGCACCATCGCCGCGTTGGTCGCGAGATCGCCGTGGCTCGGATCGCGCGGAGGCTCGCAGGTCACCGCGCCGCGCGGCAGGCCGCCGGGCAGCGTGCCAGCCGCCTCGAGCGCGTCGAGCGCGAGGTCGATCTGCCGGGCGAAGGCGGCGTGCAGGTTGGCGGAAGGGTTGGTCATCTCGGAAATGCTCGCGAATCAAATTGCCGCGCTCCCGCGAAGGCGGGAGCCCAGGGCCTCTGGAACCCCGCCTTCGCGGGGACTCACCTATTTTGCAAGTCCGCCCTATCGGGTCACGTTGTAGGCGAGCTGCGCGCGGTCGAGCTGGAAGCCGACCAGCACCTCGAAGGTCGCGCGCGCCAGCGCGGCCTTGACCTCGGGTAGCGAAAGCGGGTCGATCGCCGCGTCCTCTTCGCCCGCGCGGCGCTTTTCGGACAGCTTGCGCTTGATGTCGTCGGGCAGCGTGGCCTCGGCGCGGTCGACAAAGGCGCCTGCCTGGCCCTGCGCTGCGGCGCGACCCTGGCCGTCGGCGAAGTTCAGCGTCACCGTGCCGACCCGCTTCGATACCACCGCGCCGCCGCCGCGCACCACGGTGACGAAATAGGGAAGCTGCACCTGCCGCGCGCCGTGCGTGTCGGTGCGGGTGCCGTAAACCTCGAAGGTCGCGCTGGTGTAGAGCTTGGGATCGCCCGCAGCGTCGTTGCACTGGCTGCGCAGGCGCGTCATCGTCGCCGACACGTCGATTGCGCCCTCGTCGGTGCGATCGGGCGAGGTGAACAGCGTGATGTCTCCCGTGTAGTCGGGAATCCCCACCGTCGGGCAGGGGCTGCGCAGCGCGGTCACGCCCACGCCGCCCGAAACCACCAGTTCGCCCTTGTCCTTGGCGCAGCCGGTCAGCGCCAGCGCCAGCAGGGGAACGCCGACAAGGGCGGCACGGCGGAACGAATGGGTCATCAACGCACTTCCTCAAGGTCTGGCTACGGACGGCCGAGGCGGGTTGGCGCCTCGCGGTCCGCACATGTCGGCGCCACCTCTACTCACCGCTTCGCCTTTCGGCAATGGTTCCCCGGCCAGTGGTTTCCCGAGCGGTCAAGCGCTGCTAAGGGCGCGTGGATGAACGCCAGCTTTCCGACACCCGACGCCTCCAGCCCGTCCAACTCCGGCGGGAAGCTTCCCCTCAAGCTGCTGATCGCGGCGCCGCGCGGCTTCTGCGCCGGGGTGGACCGCGCGATCGAGATCGTCGAGCGAGCGATCGACCGCTATGGCGCGCCGGTCTACGTGCGGCACGAGATCGTCCACAACAAGTACGTTGTCGATGGCCTGCGCGACCGCGGCGCGATCTTCGTCGAGGAACTCGATCAGGTGCCCGACGGCGTGCCGGTCGTGTTCTCGGCACACGGAGTGCCCAAGGTCGTGCCCGCCGAAGCAACGCAGCGCGGGCTCGACTGGCTCGACGCGACCTGCCCGCTGGTCAGCAAGGTCCACCGCCAGGCCGAACGCCAGGTCGAGGCCGGGCGGCACGTCCTGTTCATCGGCCACGCCGGCCACCCCGAGGTCATCGGCACGATCGGTCAGGTGCCCGAAGGAACGGTGACGCTGGTCGAGACGGTCGAGGACATCGCCAAGCTGGACTTCGCGGCCGACGCCCCGCTCGCCTTCCTGACCCAGACGACGCTTTCCGTCGACGATACCCGTCAGATTGTCGAAGCACTCAAGGCGCGCTTCCCGCAGATCGTCGGCCCCAAGGCCGAGGACATCTGCTACGCCACGTCCAACCGGCAGGCGGCGGTCAAGATCGTCGCGCCGCAATGCGACCTCATGCTGGTGATCGGCGGCACCAACAGCTCGAACTCACTGCGGCTGGTCGAAGTGGCCGAGCGGCAGGGCACCGACGCCAGGCTCATCCAGCGCGCCACCGACATCCTTCCCGAATGGATCGAGGGCGTCGGCACGCTCGGCCTCACCGCAGGCGCCTCGGCACCGGAATTGCTCGTGCGCGAGGTTGTCGACTGGCTGGGCCAATGGCGCGAGATCGAGGAGGAGACCTTCACCACCACCGAAGAGAACATGGTGTTCAAGCTGCCCCGCCAGCTGCTCGACTGAGGAATTCGAAGTGGCGGTCTATACGCATATCGGCGCGGAAGAGATGGCCGCGCTCATCGCCGAATTCGACGTTGGCGAACTGGTTTCGGCCAAGGGCATCGCCGAGGGCGTATCGAACAGCAACTGGCTGCTCGAAACAACCGGCGCAGACGGCCGGGGCGCGCGCTTCATCCTGACGATGTACGAATTCCGCATCGAGATCGAGGATCTGCCGTTCTTCCTCTCGCTGCTCGACCACCTCGCGGCGAAGGGCTGCCCGGTGCCGCGCACGATCCACGACCGCGCCGGAAATCTCTATCGCCGCAGGGACGACAAGGCACTGGCGCTGATCGAGTTCCTGCCAGGTGTCTCGGTGAGCGAGCCCACACCCGCACAGGCGCGCGCTGTGGGGCGCGCCCTCGCCGGCATCCATGTCGCGGCAACCGATTTTCATGCGGAACGCCCCAATACCATGGGAATCCAGGCATGGGTGGACCTGATCGAAGGATGCGGTGACAGGGGCTTGCGCTCAATCAACCGAAAGCTGCCCCGAATTGTTCTGGATGAGCTTGATTTCCTTTCGAAAAACTGGCCGCGCGATCTGCCGCGATCGGTGATCCATGCCGACCTGTTCCCCGACAACGTGCTGATGCTGGGCGACCGGGTGACGGGCCTGATCGACTTCTACTTCGCCTGCACAGGCCAGTGCGCCTACGACGTGGCGGTGACCCACGCGGCGTGGTGCTTCAATGGCGACGGACGCGGCTTTCGCGCCGACCTCTCGGCCGCGCTGATCGAAGGCTACGAGGCGGTGCGCCCGCTCTCGCCCGCCGAACACGCCGCACTCCCGGTGCTGGCGCGCGGGGCTTCCATGCGCTTTCTTGCAAGCCGCGCCTATGACTGGCTCAACACGCCCGAAGGCGCGCTGGTGACGAAGAAGGACCCGATGGCCTTTGCCCGGCGTCTGGAGTTCTATGCCGACCCTGCCAACGCGGGCGTCTTTGCGTGAAGCACGTCGAAATCTTCACCGACGGCGCGTGCAAGGGCAATCCCGGCCCCGGCGGGTGGGGCGCGATCCTGCGCATGGGCGAGCACGAGAAGGAGCTCTCGGGCTCAGAGACGGCCACGACCAACAACCGAATGGAGCTTATGGCGGCGATCCGCGCGCTGCAGGCGCTCAAGGAGCCGTGCCGGGTGACGCTGCACACCGATAGCAAATACGTGCTCGACGGCATCACCAGGTGGGTGTTCGGCTGGCAGAAGAACGGCTGGAAGACGGCGGACAGGAAGCCGGTCAAGAACGGCGAGCTGTGGCGCGAACTGGTCGATGCGACGCGACCACACAGGCTGGAATGGGTGTGGGTGAAGGGTCACGACGGGCACCCGGAAAACGAGCGGGCGGACCGGCTGGCGAGCGACGCGGCGCTGGCGGCGGGTTGATTCGCACGGGCCGCGATCACCCGCGCCCCCGCCCTTCGGCGGGGACGCGGCGCAATGCGGTTATTCGACCGTGGTGTCGACGACTTCGGCGCCCGGTCCATTCTTGAGGATCGATTCGATCGCGTTCTTCGCGCTGGCCTTGCTGGTATAGCCCTCGGTCCAGAAGATCGTTTCCGAGTTGTAGACGAAGTACGAAACGAACTCGCCCTTCTTGTTCTTCCGGATTTCAAAACGGTGAGCCATGTCTTGCTCTCTCCACAGTGGTTGTCCCGAAGTGCGACGATAGCGATCTGCGCGGCGTTGGACAGAGCCT
Source organism: Pseudomonadota bacterium (assembly GCA_021782155.1). Lineage (GTDB taxonomy): Bacteria > Pseudomonadota > Alphaproteobacteria > Sphingomonadales > Sphingomonadaceae > Novosphingobium. The sequence continues at coordinate 1,313 of JAJXVK010000146.1, read as the reverse complement.
AATTGGTCGGTTTCGAATTGCAAAATCGGCTTGGCGCATAAATCGCCGGGTCGAGCCGTCCGGTCATCGCGTCGGGGGAAAGTCCCAGCACCTGCTGCGCGGCGAGGCGCGCCGCGGCGGGCGCGGTCTGGATGCCGAAACCGCCTTGCCCCGCAAACCAGAACAGCCCCTCGCGCCCGGGGTCGAAACCGTAGACCGGCAGCCGGTCTGGCGCGAAGCTGCGCAAGCCCGCCCACTTGCGTTCGACCGCCTCGATCTTCCAGTCGACCACCTTGCCCACGCGATCGATGGCGGTCGCGACGTCGATCTCCTCGGGCGCAGTGTCGCGCGGCACGTCGGGTGTCTCGTCGTGCGGCGAGAGCCAGACCCGGCCCGATTGCGGCTTGAAGTAGAACTGCTCGTTGATTCCCAGCGTCAGCGGCAGGTTTGCGGGCGGTTCGGGCGCGGTGCGCAGCTGCGCGACAGTGCGACGGAACGGGGTGATCCCGCAGGGTGCCGCCCCGGCCATCGCCGCAACCTGGTCGGCCCACGCTCCGGCGGCGTTGACCAGCACGCCGGCCAGGGCTTCGCCCCCGTTCCAGCCGATCCGCCAGCCGGAGCCCTCGCGCTCGGCCACCTCGGCGCGCGCGCGCAGGCGCAGGACGCTTCCCGCATTCCGGCCCGCCGCCAGATAGTGCTGGTGTAGCCCGGCCACATCGATGTCGGCGCAATCGGGTTCCCACGATGCCCAGTCCCATCCGGGCCGCAGCCCCGGAACGTGGCGCTCGAGCCCCTTGCGGCCGAGCAGCTCGACCCGCGCGCCCAGCCCCGCAAGCCGAGCGACGAAGGCCTCGACCTTGCCGCGGTCCCGCGCCCGGCCGATGTTGAGCGCGCCGCGCGGGGACAGGAAGCCCATCGCACGCAGCCACCGGCCCGAAGCGGCGGTGAGCGGATAGACGCCCGGGCCGCCATAGGCCTCTTCCCAGAACGCCGCCGAGCGGCCCGTGGTGTGATAGCCCGGCGCGTCCTCGCCTTCGAGCACCAGCACGCTGGCGTGCGGGGCGAGTTCGGCGGCGATACTTGCGCCCGCCATGCCCGCGCCGATCACCGCGACGTCGAATCGCTGCGCCATGCCATCAGCCCGCTTCGGCGGGGGCGAGCCGGTCGAGGAAATCATCGATCGCTGCGATCACCCGGTCGCGCACCGCGTCCTCCTCGCGCAGCAGTTCGTGATAGGCCTCGCGCCCCCAGGTGGCGAGCTGCGCGCGCGGCAGGCGCTGCGCGGCGCGTTCGATCGCCTTGTACCCCACCAGCCCGTCATAGCGCGCTGCGAG
>JAJXVK010000145.1 GCA_021782155.1 Pseudomonadota bacterium | reverse complement strand
GAACACGGCATCGGCTATACGCCCTACGGCCTCAACGGGCGCAACCTTTGCGGGATGGAAGTGGTGCTGCCGCAGGGCGACCTGCTGCGCACCGGGCTCGGCGCGATGGAGAACAATCCGGCCTGGCACCTGTTCCCCTTCGGCTACGGCCCGACGTGGGACATGGCCTTCAGCCAGTCGAATCTCGGTATCGTGACCAAGGCCGGCATCTGGCTGATGCCCGCGCCGAAATCGTCGCTCGAACTGTCGTGGCAGATCCCGCGCGAGGAAGACATCGCGTGGGTGATCGACACGATCGCGCCGCTCAAGATCGCAGGGGTGATCGACCAGAACGTGTTCATCCCCAGCTGGATGGGCGCGCTGGTGCCGCTCGGCAACCGGCAGGACTTCTGGGACAAGCCCGGCGCGATCCCCGAGGCCCGCGTGCAGGAGCTGCTCAAGCAGTACAACCTCGGCTACTGGCATGTGTCGCTGCGCTTCTACGGCGAGGAAAGCGTGGTCAGGGCGCGGGCCGGGATCGTCAAGGGCGCGATGCGCCAGCACCTGTCCGCGCCGCCGCAGGAGAGCTGGTGGCGCGAGGGCGATCCGGTCAACAACTACGACCTGACAATGGGCGTGCCCACCGCGATGCCCTTGCAGATGAGCGACTGGATCGGCGGGCGCGGCGGGCACATGGGCTTCTCGCCCGTGGTCCCCGCGACCAGCGAGCACGTGGTCGGGCAGCTGAAGCGCAGCCGCAGGATCATCGCCGACCACGACGTCGACTTCTACGCTAGCTTCACACTGGGCGGCCGCTTCGCCAACAACGTCAACATGCTGATGTTCGACCGCGACAAGCCCGAGCAGGTCGCCAATATCCGCAAGCTGTTCGACGCGCTGATCGCCGAGACGGCCAAGGCCGGCTATGCCGAATACCGCACGCACCTGGGCTGGATGGACCCGGTGATGGACACCTTCGGCTTCAACGACCACGCGCTGCGCCGCTTCAACGAGAAGGTGAAGGACGCGCTCGACCCGCACGGTATCCTTGCGCCGGGCAAGCAGGGCGTGTGGCCCGCCGCCTATCGCTCGCAGGCGGAGAAGCGGTCGTGAAGGCGCTCATCCTCGTCCCTCTCGCGCTTGGGCTCGCCGCGTGCTCCATCACGCCGACCAAGGACCGCAAGGCGGACCAGCAGGCCGCCAGCGCCGCCGCGCCCGCGGCCGGGCCGATCCCGACCTACCAGATGCGCCCGCCGGTCGATGCGCAAGCCAACCGGCTCGCACCCGCGGCGGACGGCAAGACGCTGTTCGAGCAGCGCTGCGGGACCTGCCACCTGCCGTGGGGCATGGGCACCAACCTGCTCACCAAGCAGCAGGTCGCGCTTGGCAGGCCGCCCGCGATGGGACTGCTGTCCAACCGCACCGACCTGACGGCGGATTACGTCAAGACCGTGGTGCGCCAGGGCAAGAACGCCATGCCGCCGCTGACGAAAGTCGACGTGACCGACGCCGAGCTCGACAGGATCGCGGCGTACCTCGCCAAGGCGCAGCCCGCACCTGACGCGAGCGCCAGCGAGAGCGGGGCAGCACAGTGATCCGCACTTCGCGCCGTGCGGTGCTGAAGGGCGGAGCGCTGGCCGGAGCCGCCGCCGCGCTGCCGCTCGCCGCGCGCCGGACCGAGGCGCGGGTGGTGGTCTACGACAGCAGAGTCGCCGTCTCGCAGGTCTTCGCGGGCGGCGAGGGGATCGACCTCGCGCAGGGCATGACCGCCGCACGCCGCGCGCTGGCGCAGCTCCCGCGCGGTGTGTGCGTGGAAGGCCTCACGCGCTGGAGCGACTGGGTCGGCCTGCGCGGATTGCTGCAGGACCGCGGCTTCCGAACCGAGGCCGAGACGCGCGCACCCGGCTCGCCCGCGCTGTTCCGCTGGACGATGCGAGGGCGCTGAACGTTCACCCCGGATTGCGCGCGCTGACGAACCAGCTCTTGCCCGGCAGCATTACCGACCCGTCCTTCACGCTCTTCGCGAATTCCGCGACAAGGTCCGCGCGCGCCTTGGCGACCACGCCGGGCCCGGCCTCGGCAAGCAGCGGGCCGATGTCGAGCGCCTGGAGGACGAAGTCCGCCGCGCCTTGTGCGCCCGCGCCCTGGCCGCCCAGCGCCTGCTCGGCCGCGTGTTCGGTGAAGCTCACCTCGGTGAAGCCCGCGCCCTCGAGCATCGCCTTGGTCGCATCGGTATCGCACAGGCGGAACGGGCCGGGCCCCGCCGGATCGCGCTCGGGCATCTCGATGTGCTGCGACATCACCCCGCCGATCGAGGCGAACCACGGGTTGTCCTGGGGCGAGGCCCAGCAGGCGAAGGTCAGCCTGCCGCCGGGCTTCAGCCACTGGCGCATGTTGGCGAAGGCTGCGGCGGTGTCCTCGAAGAACATCACCCCGAAGCGCGAGAACAGGCGGTCGACCGGCTTGCGGGTGGGCGAGGCGACCTGCGCGTCGCCCACCGTGAACATCGCGTTGGTCATCCCGTCCTCGCTCGCGCGCAGCCGGGCGCGTTCGACCAGCTGGCGTGCGATGTCGATTCCCTCGACGTGGCCTTCGGGCAGGATCTCGCGCGCGATCAGCAGCGTGGTCGGCCCGCCGCCGCAGCCCACGTCGACAACGCTTTCGTTGGGTTCGAACTTCGCGAAGGCGATCAGCGCGCGGCCGATGTCGGCGATCATCGATTCGAACCGGTCGATGTTGGCCAGCCAGCGGTCGCCGGTTTCGCCGCTCCAGTCCTCGAATTGCGGATCGCTCATTGCCCTTGCTCCTCTCGTCCCGGCCCGTCGTTGCGAGGTGCGCAACGCGCGGCGTGCGTATCGGGTTTCGCTGCATGGTATGTTCCGCCTACAAAATCGAGGCAAGCCACTTGACCGCAGCCGCAGGCGAATTAGTAGGTAACACATACAAATCCGGTGAGCCGGGACGGGAGAGAGCAGCGCAGCCATGACCGACATCACGCTCTATCACTGGGAGCCCAACGCCAATTCCGGAAAGCCCATGCTGGCGCTGATGGAAAAGGGCGTGAAGTTCGACAGCCACTACATCGACATGCTGAACTTCGACCAGCACAAGCCCGAATACCTCGCGATCAACCCGCAGGGCACGATCCCCGCGATGACGCACGGCAGCCGCGTGCTCGTCGAATCGACGGCGATCATGGAATACGTCAACGAGGCGTTCGACGGTCCCGACCTGATGCCCGCCGACCCGCGCGACCGCTGGCGGGTGCGCTGGTGGATGAAGTTCATGGACCAGTGGCTGGCGCCCAGCTTCTCGATGTTCGGGTGGAAGTTCTTCGTCGGCCCCAATGCGCTCAAGGCGCACGGGCAGGAGAAGATCGAGGCGCAGATCGAGCAGATCCCGCTCCCTGAGCGCCGCACCGCGTGGCGCAAGGCGGTGTTCGGCCTGTTCAGCGAAGCCGAGATGGCCGAAAGCGGTCGACGCATCGACGTGGGCATCAAGATGCTCGAAGCCGAGCTCGCCAAGCGCGAGTGGCTGGCGAGCGACCAGTACAGCCTCGCCGACGTCAACGGTTTCAACCTCGCCTACGCCATGCCGCTGTCGCAGCCGCACCTTTCCAACGACGAGGTCACGCCCAACATCATGCGCTGGCTGCGCGCGATCTATCGCCGCCCCGCCACGCGCGAGTGCTGGAAGCTCGGCCGCACGCCGATGGCGAGCCGCGTCGAGATTCTCGAGCAGGACTATATCCCGCCCCGCGACGAAGCCGAGGGCATTGCGAGCGGAGTGCGCTGAGATGGCGACGATCCTTTATCACGGCGAACCCAACGGCCCGTCGCTGGCGGTGCTGGCCGCGCTCGGCGAAAGCGGGCTCGACATCGCCTGCCAGCCGATCGACCTCCTGAAGGGCGAGCGTCACACGCTGCCGCAAGTGACCGAGCCGGTCGCGCGCGACATGGGCGTGGAGGGCGAAGGTCCGGTGCTGGTGATCGACGGCGAGGCGATGACCGAAAGCGTGTTCATCGCGCAGTATCTCGACGAGGCGGGGGCGAACACGCTCCAGCCGAAAGACGCCCATGCCCACTGGCAGATGCTGATGTGGTGCCGCCGCATCACCGAGCGCGCCGCGCCCGCCGCCGCCTTCCTCGGCTGCCAGGCGAGCGCGCACGATGCGCTGGCGGCGATGGACGAGGCGGACTTCGCCGCGCTCACCGATGCCATCGCCAGCGAGGACCTGCGCCATCGCTGGGTGGCGGTGCGCGCGGGCGACTTCCCCGAAGGGCCGTGCGCGGACAGCGTCACCAAGGTGAGCGACGCGGTGAAGATGGTCGACGACCAGCTTGCCGACGGGCGCGAGTGGCTGATGGGGCCGCTGACCATCGCCGACTTCGAGACCTATGGCTGGCTCGCGGGCATGACCGCGGTCGTGCCCGATGCCTTTGCCGGCAAGGACCGCGCCGCCGCGTGGATGGAGCGCGTGCGCGCGCGTCCGTCGGTGCAGGCCGCGCTGGCCCGCGCCACCATGTCCAACCCCGAGGCCAGCTGGGCTCCGGGACCTGAAATCAACCGTTGGGGCTAAGGAACGACTGCCATGCGTGCCATCGACTATTTCGACCGGGGCCATGACCGCGATCCGCAGCGGCTGGCCGTTGTCGACACCGAAACCGGGCTGAAGCTCACCTTCGCCGAGGTCAAGGACCTGAGCGAGCGGATAGCCGCCGCGATGCAGAAGCACGGCTTCGAGAACCAGGACCTGCTGGGTCTCTATGGCCCCAACGACGGCATGCTGCTGGTCGTGCTGCTCGCCATGTGGCGCGCCAACGGCAAGTGGATCCCGGTCAACACGCGCAACGCGATCGACGCCAACGCCGCCTACATCAACTACGTGCGCTGCAAGTGGCTGGTCTATCATTCGTCGAAGGCCGACGAGGTGGAGCAGCTCAAGAAGCTGTGCCCGGTGATGCAGCACTTCGTCTGCCTGGACAGGCGCATGGGTGACGACCCGAGCCTCGAGGAATTCATGGCCGGCACGACCTCGGCCGACTTCGTCGAGCCCGAGATCGACGCCTTCGGCAACCTGTTCGACCTGGTCGGCATCTTCCCCACCGGCGGCACGACCGGCCCCTCGAAGGGCGCCAACGTCACCAACCTCGGCTGGGGCACCATGATCGAGACCGCGGCCGACGCGATGGGCGGGCGCACCGACAGCCCGGTCGCGCTGGTCTCCGCGCCGATCACCCACGCGGCGGGGCCGATCGCGCTTTCCACGCTGTCGCTAGGCGCGACGCAGGTGATCCTGCCCGGCTTCGACGCCGAGCGCGTGCTGCAGACGATCGAGGACTGCAAGGTCACGCACATGTACCTGCCGCCGACGGCGCTGTACCAGCTGCTGGCCTCGCCCGGGATCGACAGGCACGACTATTCCTCGCTCAAGATCTTCATTCTCGTAGGCAGCCCTTGCAGCCCCGAAAAGCTGCGCCAGGCGGTCGAGGTGTTCGGGCCGTGCATGTGCCAGTCCTACGGCCAGGTCGAATGCCCGATGATCGTCGCGTGGTTCCCGCCCGAGGATGTCGCGAAGTTCGCCTACGAGGCGCCCGAGAAGCTCGCCGCCTGCGGCAAGGTGACGCGCTCGATCAAGGTCGCGCTGCTCGACGACGACGGCAAACCCGTGCCGCGCGGCGAGGCGGGAGAGATCTGCGCGCGCGGCGCGCTGGTCAGCGATTCGTACTTCGAGAAGCCCGAGGAGACTGCCGAGGTCCGCAAGTTCGGCTGGCACCACACCGGCGACGTCGGCAAGTTCGACGAGGACGGCTACCTCTACATCGTCGACCGCAAGAAGGACATGGTCGTCACCGGCGGCTTCAACGTGTTCACCGCCGAGGTCGAGGCTGCCGTTACGGAATTGCCGCAGGTACGCGAAGCGGCGGTGTTCGGCATCCCGCACGAGAAGTGGGGCGAGCAGGTCCATGCCGTGGTCGTCGCGGAAGGCATCACCGGCGAGGAGATCATCGCTCACGCCAAGGCGCGGCTGGGCGGGGTGAAGGCCCCCAAGACCGTGGAATTTCTGGACTCGATTCCCCGCACCGCAGCAGGCAAGATGGACAAGAAGGCGCTGCGCACCAAGTACTGGGGCGAGAACGCCCGGATGGTCAACTGAGGCGGGACCGGCAAGAGCCGGCCTGCCGGCGGAGAGGAACGAAGCACCGATGCGGATGAAGAACGTTGCGCTGGCCCTGGCGCTGCTCCCCCTTGCGGCCTGCAACATGACCGGCGGCGGCGCGCCCAGGGTCACGCTCGCCAGGGACGGCGTCACCGACGCGATGATCGCGGCGGCGGAGACGGGCGAGTGGCTCAGCTACGGCAAGGGCTATGACGAGCAGCGCTTCTCCAAGCTCGATCAGGTCAGCGACAAGACCGTCGGCCAGCTCGGCCTCGCCTGGCACTACGACCTCGACACCGCGCGCGGGCAGGAAGCGACCCCGCTGATGCACGACGGCGTGCTCTACACCTCGAGCGCGTGGTCGAAGGTCTATGCCTTCGATGCGAAGACCGGCGCGCTCAAGTGGTCCTATGATCCGAAGGTGCCGCGCGACACGCTGGTGCGTGCCTGCTGCGACGCGGTGAACCGCGGCGTCGCACTTTATGGCGACAAGCTCTACGTGGGCACGCTCGACGGGCGGCTGGTCGCGCTCGACCAGAAGACCGGCAAGGAAGTGTGGTCGCGCGTCGCGGTGCCCGACCAGAAGAACTATTCGATCACCGGCGCCCCGCGCATTGTCAAGGGCATGGTCGTGCTCGGCGCGGGCGGCTCGGAATACAACGCGCGCGGCTATGTCTCGGCCTATGACGCCCAGACCGGCAAGACCGTGTGGACCTTCCACACCGTACCCGGCAACCCGGCCGATGGCTTCGACAAGGACGGCGTCAACGCCAAGGCGATGCAGACCGCGGCGAAGACCTGGGGCAACTCGAACTGGTGGAAGTACGGCGGCGGCGGCACCGTTTGGGATTCGATCGTCTACGATCCCGATCTCAACATGGTCTACTTCGGCACCGGCAACGCCGAGCCGTGGAACCCCGGCGCCAACGGCCGCGACGGCGACAGCCTCTACACCTCGTCGATCGTGGCGGTCGACGCCGACACCGGCGAATACAAGTGGCACTACCAGGAAACGCCCGAGGACCGCTGGGACTTCGACAGCGACGCGCAGATCACCGTCGCCACGCTCACCATCGACGGCCAGCCGCACCGCGTGCTGATGCACGCGCCGAAGAACGGCTTCTTCTACGTGATCGACGCCAAGACGGGCAAGCTGATCTCGGCCAGGGGCTTCGTGCCGCAGAACTGGACCACCGGCATCGACCCGGCGACCGGCCGCGCGCAGATCAACCCCGATGCGCGCTACGAGAAGACCGGCAAGCCGTTCATCGGCGTGCCCGGCGCGGGCGGTGCGCATAGCTGGCAGCCGATGAGCTTCAGCCCGGTGACCGGCCTGATGTACATCCCGGTCAACAACGCGGCGTTCCCCTATGCCGCGGCGAAGGACTGGAAGCCCTCCGACATCGGCTTCCAGACCGCGCAGGACAGCGCTGCAGTCGCCATGCCCGCCGACAAGGCGGCGCGCGCGGCGGCGGCGAAGGCGACGACCGGCACGCTGCTGGCGTGGGACCCGGTCAAGCAGGCCCCGGCGTGGAAGGTCGAACAGGTCGGCCCGTGGAACGGCGGCACGCTGTCGACGGCGGGCAACCTGGTGTTCCAGGGCAACGCCGCGGGCGATTTCGTCGCCTATACCGCCGACACCGGCAAGAAGCTGTGGTCGTTCCCCTCGCAGACAGGTATCATCGCCGCGCCGATGACCTATTCGATCGGCGGCGAGCAATACGTCGCGATCATGGTCGGCTGGGGCGGCGTGTGGGACATCGCCACGGGCGTGCTCGCCAACAAGTCGGGCGGCCAGCGCAACATCAGCCGCCTGCTGGTGTTCAAGCTGGGCGGCAAGGACAGCCTGCCGCCGCCGCCGCCGCTCAACAAGCTGGTGCTCGATCCGCCGGCCTCGACCGGAACGCCCGCGCAGGTCGCCCACGGCGCCAGCCTCTATGGCCGCTATTGCTCGGTCTGCCACGGCGACGCGGCGGTGGCCGGCGGTCTCAACCCCGACCTGCGCCACTCGGTCTACATCGGTTCGC
>JAJXVK010000001.1 GCA_021782155.1 Pseudomonadota bacterium | reverse complement strand
ACCGCCACATATTCGCTCGCCAGCGACTGCCAGTTCATCCGGCCGACCTGCTCGCGCGACAACCCGGGCACGAAGGTGTCGGTGGCGCGGTGCGGATTGGGTTCGACGCCAGGATGCTTGCCGAAGAAGTTGTCGTCGTCTGCGGTCGAGAGCGCGGTGTGGCTGTCGGTCGAGCCGACCACGCCGAACTTGTAGGGGTTCTCACCCGTGCGCTGCTCGATCTGGAGCCCGCGCTTGAGCGCCTCGCGAACATAGCTGCCGGCGTAGTCTCCGGGCTTCGTCGGCTGGCTCATCAGCAGGTTGTTCTGGTCCCAGCCCGCGACGCCATACCCGGCGAATTCGTCGTTGGGCGAAAGGAACGGATGGGCCTCGCTGTCGCCCTTGATCTGGGTGATCTCGACGATCGGCTCGTGCGCGGCGCGGCGGCGGGCGTAGGCCGCGCTCATCGGGCCGCCGCCGGGCTCGGTCATCATGAACATCAGGCCGTTCGAGAGGTTCGAATTGTGCGGGATAGCCAGCACCTTGCCGCCGGTGCTCTTCTCGTAGGCGTCCATGTAATCCCACAAGCTGTCGGGCGACATCGTGTCGGTGGGGACAGCTGGAATGACCTGCTTGGCCTTGTCGGCGCCATCGCGGAACACGAGGTTGCGGTGCAAGTTGTTGCCGCCGTCCATCAGCGTGTATTCGAAGCCGATGAACGCCGTGAACTTGCCAGGCTGGTTGTAGCGTTCGACCGTGTCGATGTTGGCGTCCCACACCGAGCGGGTGAGCTTGTCGCTCGCCGTGCCGAAGCCGAATGAGCCTTCCTTGTTGCCTCGGGCGAGCAGCATTTCCGCGGTTGCCTTGAGCGAACCGCCGATGCCCTGGTGCATCATGTCGTACCAGCGCAGCATCTTGGGGTCTGTGATCTTGTCGCGCGGCGTGTCGTAGAACGCCTTGGTCGAGCCGAGCCCTTCGGAGTGATCGGTGATCACGAGGAAATCGAGCGGACGATCGAGCTTGGCCTTGACCCCGCTCGACGACGTCACCTCTTCGCCCATCGCAAAGCGCAGCGCATCTTCTGGCATGAGGCGGTTGCCGAAGCCGAAGGCGTCGACCGAGTTGGCGGTATGGAGGTGCGTGTCGCCCCAATAGACATGCTCGGGCACATCGGTCAGCGCGACGTCGGCCGCAGCGTCGACCCCCGCCTGCTTGCCTCCGGACTTGTCGCAGCCCGACAAGGCGAACCCAACCGCCAGCATGGCAGCAGACGCAACGAGAACCGACTTTTTCATGACCTCATCCCCCAAACTCTCCGATCTGACGACTAGCACCAACCGGACTGCCTTGCGGTGCCAAAAAATTTGCGCACCTGAAAGCCTGGGACTATCACCCGCTCAGGAGAGGTGGAGAACGTGATAAGCCTGTACCAATTGGAAATGATTGCCGCAATCCATCGCACGGGCGGCTTCAGGGGCGCGGCACGCGAGCTCAGGATCTCGCAGCCAACCCTGAGCAAGGCGATCATGCGGCTCGAAGCCAGCCTGGGTTACAAGCTGTTCGACCGCTCGCCCACCGGTGCGCGCGCCACGCCCGCGGCCGAATACCTCGCCCGGGGCGCCGAGCCGCTCCTGCAGGGCGCCGCGCGCCTCGTGGCCGAGGCCGGGCGCCGCCAGGCAGGCGAGGACGGCCGCCTGCGCATGGGGATCGGCCCGATGCTCAAGCACCTGCTCCTGCCCGACATCGTTCGGCGGGTCAGGGAGCGCTTCCCCAACATCCACTACCAGATCACCCAGACCGGCGCCGAAGAGCTGATCGAACTGGCGATGCAGCGCAGGATCGACGCGGTCTTCGTCTACCACGAAGTCGCGCTGGGCCACGATGATCTGATCCGCGCCAAGATCTTCAGCGACGACATCGCGGTGATCGCACGCAGCGGCCATCCGCTACAGAATCGCGATGGCGTCGCCCAGCAGGACCTGCACGCCTTTCCCTTCGCGCTGTCGGGCATCCGGGCGCACGTGATGGACTGGCTGGAGATGCCGGTTGATGCCGGCCCCGATTACGGCGTGGTTCTGGAATCCGACAGTTTCGACGTCCTGATTGACCATATACGGCAGTCCGATCACCTGTCGCTGGCGCCGCGATCCTTCTTCAGCGACCTGCTCGATGCCGGAACGATCGTGACGATCCCGACCGCGAAGCCCCCGCTCACCTACGAATGCTGGCTGCTGTCTCCAGCCGAGTTCGCGCGCACCCCGGTGTTCTCGGCACTCGCCGAAATCGCGCGCGGCATGTACCGCGCCGCGCACGCCTGACGCGGGCCAGGCGGGCGGCGGCGAGCAGGCGGAGGCTCCCGTCAGATCGGCTGGAAGCTGCGCAGGCTGGCAAGCGGCACTGCCTTGGTCCTGCCGGACACCGGGCAGCGGCCGCGCAGCTTGTCTCCCGAAACCGACCAGTCCACCAGATCGAGCCGGCAGGTCTGGCCGAACTCGTCCATTATCAGCCCCGCGGCGCGCCGCCCGGAAAGCGGATGCGCCCATCCTGTCGGCCTCGACGACCGCTTGAGCAGTCGCGCGGCGACGGCGAGGCAGGTAACGGAAACGGCGGCTTCGACGACTTCGATGGACATGACACGAACCTCATGACGATGTGCCCCCGCCACGACTGTCGCAGAGTGTGGTTACCGACTGGTGTCGTTACGGCAATTTCATCTTGCCGCGATGCAGGCGGACCGGCCTCACCAGGTCCCGGTGTTCGCCATGCTCGCCCACGGCTCCTGCGGCGGCAGGTTGCCGTCCTGCAACAGCTCGACCGAGATTCCGTCGGGCGACTTGACGAAGGCCATGTGCCCGTCGCGCGGGGGGCGGTGGATGGTGTGGCCGGCGTCGGCCAGCCGCTGGCAGGTCGCGTATATGTCGTCTACCCGATAGGCGAGGTGCCCGAAATTGCGACCGCCCGAATAGGCCTCGCCCGAGGCGCCTTCTGGCGGCCAATTGTAGGTCAGCTCGACCTCGGCGATCCCCTCCTCCCCCGGCGCGGCTAGGAAGATCAGCGAGAAGCGCCCCTGCTCGCTTTCAAAGCGGCGCACTTCGGACAGACCGATGAGTTCGAAGAAAGCGATCGTCGCTTCGGGGTCGCTCACCCGGATCATGCTGTGGAGATACTTGGTCACGCGGTTGCCCTCCCGTTCAAACTCGGTTCATCGATAAAATCGAACGCTTCATCGCAAATGGTCGCTCACAGGTCCGAGGGAGAGTGCTGCGGTGAACGCTGCTGATTCCACTTACGATAGCTCCGGCGATCCCGGAACTGAACCCCGCATGTTCTGGCGTCAGACGGCGACGCTGCGATGGGTGGCCAGTTCGGGGATCCTTGCGCTGGGCATGGTCGCGGGCGGCTACCTGTTCGGCAACGGTCTGTTGCGCGCGCACTGGTGGATTGATTTTGACATTTGCATCCCTTGGCGGCTGGGATTGGTCTGCAAATGTCAAAATCGTAAAATCTACTAGAATCATAAGTTTCTAGTGGTCCGAAGAGAATCTGACATTCGAACGCGACCGAGCCGCAGACGGTATCGAATGTCAGAATCGGACCACTAGAGCACGGTGACCGTGCGCGGGCTGTCCAAGCGCGAAGTGACCGCCGACCTCGCCACCTGGACCATCGCCTGTTCCGCGACCGCGCCCGACCTTTCCAGCGCGCAGGCCGGGGTCGACCATGAGACGCAGGCGATTCGCGCGTGGGCGCGCCGGCCGCTTCCCGGGGCCGGCGCTGCCGCGTCAGCGCCAGGCGGTGATGTGGCCGCCGTCGTCGAGCACGTAGAGCGTGCTGCCCGCGACGACCGGGGCGAGCGAAACGCTGTCCTTCACGCGCGTGAACGGCTGGACCGTGCCGTCAGCACTGGAGACCGAGGCGATCTCGCCGCGCGAGTTCGCCACCCACAGCCGGCTGTTGGCGAGCACCGGGCCAGTCCAGTAGATCGCCCCCTTCTTCTTCCTGACATTTTCCCAGTTCTGCAACTGCGTCACCCAGCGCACCTTGCCGGTGGCCTTGGCGATGCACAGCAGCTTGTCCTGGTCGGTCAGCGTGAAAATCCAGTCGCCCGCGACCGCCGGGGTCGAGATGCCTGCAAGGCTCAGTTCCCAGATGCGCTGGCCGGTCACCAGTTCGTAGGCCGCCATGCGGCCGCCCTGGCCGAGCGCAAAGACCCGGCCCGAATCGATGATCGGATCGGCGTCGATGTCGGTCAGCGTGGAAACGCTGGTGGCGATGCTGGTGCGCGCCAGCGCGTCGTTCCACAGCTGGCGGCCGTTCTCGTAGCGATAGGCGACCAGCTCGCCGGTCGAATAACCGGCCAGCACGGTGCTCTGCCCAACCGCCGGGGCGGCGACGCCGAACACGCCGGTCTGGCCCGGCGCGCCGCTCTCGTTCCACAGCGTGGACCCGTCGTCGAGCGAGAGCGCGAGGATCTGGTTGTCCTGCGTCATCACGTAGACCGCGCCATAGGCGACCGTTGGCGATCCGCGCAGCGGCATGCCGGTCTGCACCCGCCACAGCTCCTTGCCGCTGGCGGCATCGAGTTGGGCGACCTCGCCCAGGCCCGTGGTCACATAGACGCGGTTGTCGGCGTAGGAAACGCCGCCGCCGAACAGGGCGTTGGTGTTGGCCTTGCTATGGAACGAGACGCTCCACAGGCGGCCGCCGTTCTTCGCGTCGAATGCGTGGATCACGCCGGCGGTATCGTACACGAACAGCGAACCGTTGCCGACGACGGGCGAGGCGGCGAGGCGCTGGCGCTTGTTCGATCCGGCGATGCTTGCGGTCCAGGCGCGCTGCGGCGCGTCGGCGAGCGCGAGATTGCCGTACGACTTGCTGGCCGACCCGCCTGGCTGCGCCCACTGGGCGTTCTCGGCGGGCGGCGGCAGCACCACCGCCATCGACGCGATCGCATCGTCGACCGTCGCGCCCGATTCGATCCGCGAAAGGACCGGTTCGCGCTTGCCGATCGTTGGCGTCGTGCGCATCTTGCCCTTGCCGAGCACGCCACAGCCGCCGAGCGCCATGGCCAGGGCAGTTACCGCGACGAGCGCGGCCTGGCGCTTGCCGCGCCGGAGTGTAATGGCCTTGGTCATCGCATCGCTCCTCTTCGCGGGCTCGTTCACTGGCCCGGATCCTGTGCCAGACCCTGCTCGGCCGTCTTGCCCGGGTCGTCGATAGCGTCGACGCCGAGCAGGCCGGCGAGCTGGCGCGTGCGGCGGCGCAGCGTCTCCGACACATCCTTGTCCTTCGAAAGCGCGGCGAAAAGAGGACCGGCGAGATCGTTCTTGCCCATCTTCATGTAGGCGACGCCGACCATCTCGCCCGCGGGTCCGAACCAGGGGTTGCCCGGCACGGCCAGCGGCTTGAGGCGCGCGACAACGTCTTCGGGCTTCATCTTGTCGAACCCGGCCGCCACTTCGCGCACTGTGGCGAGGTCGCGATAGGCCTGCGGCGCGCTGGTGTCAGCGGCAACCTCGGCGAATATCTTCGCCGCCTGGTCGCTCTTGCCGCCCTGCTGCGCGACCCCTGCTTCAAGCAGCTTCGCCGCTGCGCCATAACCGCCGCCGTCCTTGGCGAGCGGCAGGAGGTCGCGATTGCCGTTGACGAGGTCGTTCGCCTCGATCGTGTCGAGCGCCTTGACCATCTCCTCGCCGCGGGTATCGGCCAGTCCGGACTTGTGATTGTCGTACCACAGGTAGCCTCCGAGCGCGACAAGGCCGGCGGCGACCAGCGCGCCCACCGGCTTCCCGTAACGGCGGAACGCATCCACCATCTGGTCTTCGCGCAGCGCATCGTCGACTTCGCGCAGGAACACGTCTTCCTGCAGCGCCTTGCGCTCGGCGAGTTGGTTGGAGCGGGCTTTGGAATTGTCGGGTCGCAGGGCCAAGGGGGAATGCTCTCTGGCGGGATGTTACGGGTTGGCGGGCTGTTTAGCGGATGGGCCTGCCAATTCAACGGCGAAGATTCGTGGCTGGCCCGCGGTGAACGCCCGGTGAAGCGCTTTCGGGCGGAGCGCGATCAGGGAAAGCCCTCGCGGCCCATCACCCGCGCATAGAGCCGGGCATAGGCCGCGACCATCCCGGCGCGATCGAAATCGGCGCGCGCCTTGTCGCGATTGGCGGCGCCCACCGCCCTGCGCAACGAATGCGAGGCGGCCAGCGCCGCCAGCGACCCCGAAAGCGCGGCCTCGTCTCCCGCCTCGACGATATACGGCGCATTCTCGGCCGCGACGATCTCGGCGACGTCGCCCACCGCCGGCGCCGCGACCGGCACCCCGGCCGCCATCGCCTCGATCACCGAGAGCGGAAACTGCTCGCTGTCGGAAGACAGCGCGAAAATGTCGAACAGCCCGGCCGCGTCCCAAGGCCTTGCGAAATGGCCGGGCATGTGGACGCGGTGGGCAACGCCCAGCCGCAGGGCCTCGGCGTGGATCGCGTCGCGCTCGGGCCCCTCGCCGAGGATGACGAGCTGCCACAGCTCGTCGAGCGGGGCGAAAGCGCGAACCAGCCGCGGCAGGTTCTTGACCGGGCGCAACCCGGCCATCGTGCCGACCCAGTACTCGTCCTTATGCTTGACGACGCGCGGCAGGACATCGGGTCTGGGCGCCGCGACATAGGCGGCTGTATCGACCCCGTTGGCGATGCGCACCACTTTCTCGCGCGGCTGGCGCCACGTCCCCAGCGCCACTTGCTCGAGCCGCCGCGAAGGCACCACGACCGCGCTGGCGCGCGACAGCGCGACCATGCGGTACCAGTTGCGCGTGGGCTTGAGCCGCATCGCCTCGTCTGCGTTGAAGCCGTCCTCGTGGTGGACCAGCGGGGGCAGGCGCATCGATGGCGCGAACAGCGCGTGCGCCATCGCCGCGTCCATCGCGCCCCAGTTGTAGGTGAGGACGAGGTCGAAGTCCTTCATTGCCCGCGCCAGCTTGCGCAGCCGCTGCATCGAGAACTTGCCGGCTAGCGGCGGGAATCCGAATGGGAAGCCGTACTCGACTGATGCGTCGATCGCCGCGCTGGCGCCGGTCGCGCCGGGCTCGGCCGAGACGATCGCGTGGCGCAGCCCTTTGCCGAAGGCGTTCATCAGCGCGACCGCGCGCGCCTCCTTGCCGCCCGTCCCGAAGGTCGAGTGGAGGTGGAGGATACGCAGCGGCGTGGCGCGGTTCGGCATGAGAGTCGACACTTGCGGTGCGGCCCTATTGCAGCTTGGCCAATAACCGTTCGACCGCCGCGATCGCTTCGGGCTCGTCGAAGGTCGGCGCATGACCGGTCGCGGGTATCGTGACCAGCTCGGCACCGGGCAGGTCCGCGACCATGCGCTGCGCCGCCGCGGCGGGCAGGATGTCCGAGTTCTCGCCCCGAAGCAGCAGGACCGGCCGCCCCGAGAGCGCGTGCCACAGCGGCCACAGGTCGGCGACCTGCGTGCCGTCGTCGTGGTCGAAGGGCTCGGCGATCTTCATGTCGTAATCAAAGGCGATGCGTCCCCCGCTTCCCAGAACCATCACGCGCTTGGAGAGACGCAGCCAGTCGGCGATCTCGTAGCCGGGATAGACGTCGCCCTGCGCCTCCTGGAGCGCGCGCGCCGCGTGCATCCACGTCTCGTGGTTGCGGCCCTGCCCGACATAGCCGCGGATCCGCTCGATTCCCTGCGGATCGACCTCGGGACCGATGTCATTCAGCACCGCCGCGACGATGCGGTCGGGATTGCGGCCCGCCAGCAACATGGTCAGCAGCCCGCCGAGCGAAGTGCCGATGGCGACGAAGCGCGCGATCGCCTGCTCGGCCATCAGCGCCTCGATGTCCTCGATGTACTGGTGCGGGTTGTAGGTCATCGAATCGCGCGCATAGTCGCTGTCGCCGCGCCCGCGCATTTCCAGGCACAACACTCGCCAGGTCGGCGAAAGCCGAGCGGCGAGATCCTCGAAATCGCGCGCATTGCGCGTCAGGCCGGGCAGGCACAGCACCGGTGGACGCCAGGCGGGGCCGGGATATTCGCGGTAGTGGAGGCGCAGCCCGTCGCGGGTGGTCCAGTAGCGGTCCTCCCAGATCCGTTCCTTCGTTTCAGCCATGACGTTCGGTAACGGTCCTTCGCAGCGAGGCGCCAGGTTGCAAGCAGCGGCCCTCGTCTCCACTATTGCCCCCATGGCGCAATCCCCGCAAGACGCGATCTACCGTCCCGACCCCCGGATCGCCGCACTCGCCGGATGGATCGGCGACGAGGTCGATGCCGCGAAATTCCCTCAGGCCGTCCTGCGCTTCCGCAATGCGCGCGCCGCGCGGAGCGTTGGCCTGGCCGAGCTCGACGAGAGCCGCTGGATCGCGCACCTCGGCCGCTTCGAGGCGCTCGACGGAAACCTGCCCCGCCCGCTTGCGCTGCGCTATCACGGTCATCAATTCCGCGTGTACAACCCCGAGATCGGCGACGGGCGCGGCTTCCTCTTCGCCCAGCTCCGCGATGACGCGGGGCGGCTGATGGACCTCGGCACCAAGGGGTCGGGCCAGACGCCGTGGAGCCGGCAGGGCGACGGGCGGCTGACGCTCAAGGGCGCGGTGCGCGAGATCCTGGCGACCGAGATGCTCGAGGCGCTGGGCGTCCATACCAGCCGCACGCTGTCGGTGATCGAGACCGGCGAGCGCCTGCATCGCGGGGACGAGCCCTCGCCCACGCGCTCCGCGGTGCTGGTGCGGCTCAGCCACGGGCACATCCGCATCGGCACCTTCCAGCGCCTCGCCGCGCTGGGGCTGGCGGACGAGATGGCGGAACTCGTCGACTACTGCCTCGCCGCGTTCCCCGGCCCCGCCATGCCCGAAGGCTCATCCGAGCCGGACAACAAGGCGGCGCTGCTGCTCCACCACGTCGTCGAGCGACTGGCCGACCTTGCCGCCAGCTACATGGTCGCCGGTTTCGTCCACGGCGTGCTCAACTCGGACAACATGAACGTGTCGGGCGAGAGCTTCGACTATGGCCCGTGGCGCTGGCTGCCGGTATGGGACCCCGGCTTCACCGCCGCCTATTTCGACCATTCAGGTCTCTACGCCTTCGGCCGCCAGCCCGAGGCGATCCACTGGAACTGCGCCCAGCTCGCCATCGCGCTGCGCACGCTGAGCGAGGCGCCGCCGCTGATCGAGGCGCTGGACCGCTTCCCCCTGCTCTACCGGCAGGCCATGACGCGGCGCTGGTGCTGGCGGCTGGGTGTCCGCCCGCGCGGGCTGGAGGAGGATGCGGCGATGATCGCCGCCTGCGAGATGGCGATGCGCGAAACGCAGGACGGGCCCGACGCGTTCTTCTTCGCCCGCCGCGGCAAGCGCCCGAAGCCCGCGCGCGGCGACGCGGAGCGGGCGCTCGACGCGGCGCTGGAACGATACGAGCCGGCCGCAGGGGCGCTCGACCATTCCTATTGGTCGGACCCCGAACCGCAGTCGATGCTGATCGACGAAGTCGAGGCAATCTGGGCGCAAATCGCGGAAGGCGACGACTGGAGCACGCTCGAAACCAAGATCGGCGCGGTTCGGCGAATGGGCGAATCGCTCGCTCCGCCGCCACTGCCGCAGGGCCACATCCGATCCTGATGCTACTAAGCTTGGTTTGCTTGCACTTTTGATAGTAAAGACGATGTTAACCATGGGCATGCGATCGATCCATGCCTTCCAAACAGGACCAAGATGAGCGCCGAAACCAAGGCTGCGGCCGAAATCGTATCGTTTGAGCCCGCGACAGGCGAAGAGATCTGGCGCGGCAAGATCGACGACGTCGACGAAATCGTCGCGCGGGCGCGGCGCGCCTGGCCGGCCTGGGCCGCTCAGCCTCTCGCCACCCGGATCGAACTGGTCCGCCGCTTCGCGAACGAAGTCCGCAAGGAGAGCGACGCGCTCGCCACGCTGATCGCGCGGGAAACCGGCAAACCGCTTTGGGAGGCGCGCACCGAAGTCGAAAGCGTAGTGAACAAGGTCGAGATCTCGATCCGCGCCTATGCGGAGCGCACCGGACAGCGCAAGCTCGACAACGCGCTGCAGGGCACCGCCGCCGTGCGCCACAAGCCGCACGGCGTAATGGCGGTGCTGGGGCCCTACAACTTCCCCGCGCACCTGCCCAACGGCCACATCGTTCCGGCGCTGATCGCGGGCAACGCGGTGGTGTTCAAGCCCTCGGAGAAGACCCCGGCCACCGGTCACCTCCTCGCCCAGTGCTTCCACCGCGCGGGAATTTCGGCGGCGGTCGTGCAGGTGCTCCTCGGCGGACCGGACGAAGGCCGGAAGCTCGTCGCGCACGACGGGGTGGACGGTGTGCTGTTCACCGGTTCGGCCCATGCCGGCATCGCCATCAACCGCAAGCTCGCGGCCAATCCCGGCAAGATCGTCGCGCTCGAGATGGGCGGCAACAACCCGATCATCATCTGGGACACCCCCAAGGTCAGCGACGCGGCGATCCTCGTGGCGCAGTCGGCCTTCACCAGCGCGGGCCAGCGCTGCACCGCGGCGCGGCGGATGATCGTCAAGGCATCAATGTACGACGCGGTGATCGACGAAGTGAAGCGCCTGGCCAACCGCATCATCGTTGGTGCCCCGTTCGACGAGCCCGCACCGTTCATGGGCCCGGTGATCGACAACCACACCGCGGACGGACTGATCGAAAGCTTCGTCTACCTGCTCTCCAGCGGCGGCAAGGTGATCAAGAACCTGGTGCGCACGCGCGAGGGATTACCGTTCCTGAGCCCCTCGATCATCGACGTGACCGCGATGAAGGAGCGTCCC
The DNA here is from genome assembly GCA_021782155.1 of Pseudomonadota bacterium. Classification (GTDB taxonomy): domain Bacteria; phylum Pseudomonadota; class Alphaproteobacteria; order Sphingomonadales; family Sphingomonadaceae; genus Novosphingobium. The sequence continues at coordinate 27,059 of JAJXVK010000001.1, read as the reverse complement.
GACGTCGAACTGTTCGGCCCGCTGCTACAGGTGATCAAGGTCGACGATTTCGACGAGGCGATCGAAGAGGCGAACGCCACGCGCTTTGGCCTCTCGGCTTCGCTGGTCGGCGGCAATCCGCAGGAATACAACCGCTTCTGGGCGAACGTCCGCGCGGGCGTGGTCAACTGGAACCGCCCGACCAACGGCGCCGCCTCCGCCGCGCCGTTCGGCGGGATCGGCCTGTCGGGCAACCACCGTCCCAGCGCCTATTACGCAGCCGACTATTGCGCCTATCCGGTCGCCTCGAGCGAGGTCGAGCAGCCGCGCGCCAGTATCGGCGTGGGCCTGCGCAGCGACTGATCTTGGAGCCAGGTGACGTAAGGTCCGCGATCAGGCGTTCAGGGTCACCACGTCGATCAGCACGGTTTCGCGCGGGCCCGGGCGGACGAGCACCCCGAAACGCGCCCTGCCCCCCTTGGTTTCGCCCTCGAGCAGCGCATTCGAGTTGTCTCGCGACAGCACCAGGGTGAAGCCCGCGCGGCTCGCCAGCGTCGCATAGAAACCCAGTGCGTCGTCCGCGGTGGCGACAGCAACGAAGCTCGCCGCGCGCAGGTCGCAATCCTTTGCATCGCCGCCCAGCGCCACAAGCAGGTGGGCACGCGGATAGGCCGGCAAGCTGGCGGGCAGGCGCGCGCCCCAGATCATTGCCTGGCCGGCCCCGGAGGTGCAATCGGCTCGCCCGGTGATCCGCGTGGCCCTTGCCGAGAGCATGATTTCCACTGAGATGGCCGAAACGCGCCCGGCATCTCCCTGCGCGGCCGGAAGCGTGAGCAACTCGCCGCCCGCCAGCGCCAGCGCCTCGGCGCGCGAATGCAGGCGCTCACTGTCCGAGACGTCGAGCGTGGGCAGCGAACCATCGGCGGGACCGCCCGGCGAGAGCGCGGCGAAGCGTGCGTTCATAAGTGACAGGTCGGGATCAACCATGATGGGCGCCTCGATCGCGGCGGTCATCGCCGGATCGAATTCAGGCGGGCCGACGGGCCCGTTGCTCCTTCCGCAACCGGCAAGCGCCAGCGCCGCGCACAACACGAGCGTGCGGCCCGCGGCGGTCGGCAGGCGATGAACGGCGATCATGTCCGCTTCCATGCGCCCGGCATGGTTAATTCGGCGTTTCCCGCTTGGCTCGGCACCGCGCTGTGCCGGGCAGGAGGCTGAGCGCCCGCCAGCGGGCCGCCATTGCCGTGGCGGCGGGCGGGACATTGCTTCTGGCGGGCCACGCCGCCGACATGCCGGGCATCGCGCTGGCGCTGGCGCTGGCGCTGGCGCTGAGCTTCGGCGGCCATGGCTTCATCCGCAAGCTGACGCCGATCGGCACGGAGCCCGGCCTGGCAATCGAGACCGTGGTCCTGTTCGTGCCCGCACCGGGCATCGGCGGCTGGTACGCCGGCTCACCGCACGGCGCTGTCAGGCGCGCAACTTCCAGCGCAGCGTCTCGCCCGCGTGGAACGGCACGATCGGCGTGCCGTTGGCATCGATCGTGGCGGGAACTTCCAGCTCTGCCCGGTCCAGCGTCACCGTGCCTTCGTTGAGCGGCAGGCGGTAGAAGCGCGGACCGTTCTCGCTGGCGAAAGCCTCGAACTTGTCGAGTGCGCCCTCCTCCTCGAACACCGCGGCATAGCTTTCCAGCGCGAAGGGCGCGTTGAACAGCCCCGCGCAGCCACAGGCCGATTCCTTGGCGCTGACCGCGTGCGGCGCGCTGTCGGTGCCGAGGAAGTACTTGGCCGAGCCCGACGTCGCCGCCTTGGGCTGCGCGAGTTGACGCTCCTCGCGCTTGGCGACGGGCAGGCAATAGGCGTGCGGACGGATACCGCCGACGAGCATGGCGTTGCGGTTGATGTGCAGGTGCTGCGGGGTGATCGTCGAGCCGACGTTGTCGCCAGCGCTCTCCACGAACTCCACAGCCTGCCGGGTGGTGATGTGTTCGAACACCACGCGCAGCTCGGGAAGCCGCGCGACCAGCGGGGCGAGCGTGCGCTCGATGAACACCGCCTCGCGGTCGAAGATGTCGACGTTGTGGTCGGTGACCTCGCCGTGGACGAGCAGTGGCATGCCGATCGCCGCCATGCGTTCGAGCACGGGCATGATGTTGGCAATGTCGGTCACCCCGTGCGCCGATCCCGTTGTGGCGTGCGCGGGATAGAGCTTGGCGGCGGTGAACACGCCTTCGGCATGACCGCGCGCAACCTCGTCGGCCCGAATCGAATCGGTCAGGTAGCAGGTCATCAGCGGCGTGAAGTCCATGCCCTCGGGCACCGCCGCCAGCACGCGTTCGCGATAGGCACGCGCCGCCTCGACGCTCGTCACCGGGGGCGAGAGATTGGGCATGACGATCGCGCGGGCGAACTGGCGCGCGGTGTAAGGGGTCACGCCCGCCAGCACGGCGCCGTCGCGCAGGTGGACGTGCCAGTCGTCGGGTCGGCGGATGGTGAGTGTCTGGTCGATGGCCATGGCTTCCCCTTAATCGCGGCGATGCCTATCTGTCATCCATGACCGCAACCAGACTGTTCGATCGCGCCGTGGTGCGCCTCGCCCCGCTCGATCCGTCCGAGGACGTCGCCGCGTTCCTGCAGGGCCTCGTCACCAGTGACGTCAAGGGCGTGCTGCCGGTCTGGACCGCGCTGCTCACCGCGCAGGGCAAGGCGCTGTTCGACTTCATCGTCTGGCCGTCCGGCGAGCACCTTTTGCTCGATTGCGAATCAGAGGCCGCCGACGCGCTGGTGAAGCGCCTCTCGCTCTATCGCCTGCGCCGCAAGATCGCCATCGCGCGCGACGACGCCTTGGGCGTCCACTGGCAGGCCGGCGAGGGCGAGGGCGGCAGTGCCGACCCGCGCCTCGCCGCACTGGGCCGGCGCAGGATCGCGCCGGTTTCGGACAGCGACGAGGGCGCCGATACGGCCTGGCGCGAACATCGCCTGAAGCTAGGTGTCACCGAGGGCCGCGCCGAACTGGGCGACGGCGAGACCTTGTGGCTCGAGGCAAACGCGGTGGAACTGAACGGCGTATCGTTCTCCAAGGGCTGCTACGTCGGACAGGAAAACACCGCGCGGATGAACTGGCGGCAGAAGGTCAACCGGCGCCTGTTGGTCGTGCCGCTCAACGCATCGGACGAGAAACGCCGGCGCGCCACCTATCCCGAACTGGGCCTGGCGGTCGATCATTTGCGGGTCGAGGACATCGCGCCCGACTGGGCGCCGGCGTGGATGGACCTCTTCCCCACCACCGGGGAAGACTGAACGCGCTCAGTCCTTGGGCAGCGCCGCCGACTGCGTTTCGATCGATTCCATCAGCAGTTTCTCGGCCCGGTCGCGTGCGGCGGTGCGCGGCAGTTCGAGCGCGGCCGACAGCGGCCCGCCGAGCAGCGCGTCGCCCAGCGCCATCAGCGTGAGCGCCAGCGTGGTGTCGCGCAGCCCCTCCGAGCCGAAGTCGTTCAGATCGATGACAAGGTCGTGAACCGCGTCGACGATCGGGTCGAGCGCGTCCTCGTTGCCCGAAAGGAGCATCCACGACGCGAGCGCCCCCGCGCCTTCCTTGTCGAAGGCGTCGAAGGTCAGGTCGACCACGTCGCGCGGGGCTCCGGCGCCCGAGCGGCTGGCGATCACCGCGTCGGCGATCTTGGCGCAGATTGACGAAGCAAGGTCCTCGGCCAAGGCCTTCTGCAACCCCGAGGCCGAGCCGAAGTGGTGCAGCAGGTTGGCGTGGGAGCGCCCGATTCGCCCCGCCACCGCCTTCAGCGTGACCGACTGCGGCCCCGTTTCGATCAACAGCGCACGCGCGGCCTTGAGCGCGGCGGTGCGCGATTCCTCGGGACTCAGGCGCTTCCTTATTGACATATGTGTAAGTTACTCTATCCGAGCGGGCATGAACGCTGTTACCAACCTGTCTCACGACCTAGAACGCGCGGGTGCAGCGGGCAAGCCTGCCACGCCGACGCCTGCCGACCTCTCGATCACCGTGCGCGACCTGCGCTTCGGGCGGGACAAGAAGCCCGGTCGCTGGTGGCTCAACAACGATCCGGTGGCGACCGCCTGGCACAATGCGCTCTCGGCCACGTTCCCGCGCGGCGAGGCCTTTTTCATCGAAGCGGTCAAGGCGCACCGCGAAGGCGCCTCGCCCAAGCTCGAAGCCGAGATCCGCGCCTTCGTGAAGCAGGAGATCAATCACACGCGCGAGCACGTGGCGTTCAACCGCGCCGCGACCGAAGCGGGCTATGACATCGAAAAGATCGACGCGCGCGTTGCCGAGATGCTGGCGCTGACCAGGGACCGCCCCGCGATCCTCAACCTCGCCGCGACAATGGCGCTCGAACACTACACCGCGATGATGGCGCACGAGTTCCTCGCCAACCCGAAGCATTTCTGCGGGGCCGAGCCGGAAACCGCCGCGATGTGGCGCTGGCACGCCAGCGAGGAGATCGAGCACAAGGGCGTCGCCTATGACACCTGGCTGCATGCGACAAAGGACTGGAGCCGGTGGAAGCGCTGGAAGGTCAAGTCGCTGATGATGCTGGTGGTGACCAAGAACTTCGTTGCCAACAGGGTGCAGGACACGCTCGACCTGCTTGCGCAGGACGGCCTTGTCGGCGCGAAGTGGAAGTGGCGGCTGGCGAGCTACCTGCTGGTGACGCCCGGCGTGCTGCGCCGCGTGTTCCCGGCCTGGCTGAGCTATTTCCTGCCCGGCTTCCACCCGTGGAACCACGACGACCGCAAGCTGATCGCCAGGGCCGACAGCGAGTTCGCCGACGCGGCGATGCAGCCGGCCTGAGCGGCTATTGCCCGCCCCGCTGCGACCAGGCCGCTAACACGGCCAAGTCTTGCCCCCTCCCGCTTGCGGAAGGGGGTGGGGGTGGACAGGATCCGATCGCTCACGCCGCGCGACGAATCTTGCCGGTCATCGCGTCATCACCGCCCGAATTGTCCGAATCCCCGCCATCGGCGAGGTCGATCGCGTAGAGCGCTGACAGCATCGCTTCGCCGCGCCCGGCACTGTGCCTCGCGGTCACGCGACCGGTTGGCCGAAAGCCCGCCTTCCTGAGCACGCGGCCCGAAGCCGGGTTGTCGATCGCGTGACAGGCGGCGAGCTTGCGGTGGCCCAGCGCGCGGGCGAGCCCGAGCAGCGCGCAAGCCGCCTCGGTCGCATAGCCCTTGCCCCAGGCGTGGCGCGCCAGCCAGTAGCCGAGCGCCACTTCGCCCTCGTCTGCGTGCAGCCCGCAGCCACCAATGATCCGCGCGCCATCGGCGCCGGGCAGAGTCACCAGGAAGCGCGGCAAACGCGGGTCGCGTGGCAGCGCGATGAAGTCGCGCGCGTCGTCGGGCGAATAGGGCCATGGCGCCCGTGCGAGGTTGCGCACGATCGCCTCGTCGGCAATCGCGCCGTGCAGTTCGCGCCAGTCCTCGGGCCAGCCGGGCCGCAGGAACAACCTCTCGGTACGAATGAACATCTTGCTCGCTCTCCTCTCGCCCCCGAGTGGCAGGTGTGCCTGTAACGCCCTGCCATGACGGAAGTATTTCGCTGTTCGCCGACCGGTGCGCGATCTGCGCCGGGCGGCGGAGTGAGGAGGGAGAAACGAAAAAAGGGAGACGGGTCGGCCCCTCTCCCTCGTTCTGCCGGGGCTCTTGCGAGTGCCCGGCGGGGCCATCCCATCAAGGATGGCCCTTAATCGACCATCCGGTTATTCGGCGGCTTGCGCCATCATGTCGACCGAAACGTACTTTCGGCCAAGCTTGCCGGCGTGGAAGCGGACGCGGCCATCGACGAGCGCGAACAGGGTGTGATCCTTGCCCATGCCGACGCCGTTGCCCGGGTACACCCTGGTTCCGCGCTGGCGGATGATGATGTTGCCGCCGACGACCTGCTCGCCGCCGAACTTCTTCACGCCAAGGCGACGGCCTGCCGAATCGCGACCGTTACGCGAGGAGCCGCCTGCTTTCTTGTGTGCCATGTCGATCTACTCCGAATTCAGCTCAGGCGGCCTCGCCGGCTTCAGCAGCCGGGGCCTCGTCCTTCTTGGCGGCGGGCTTCTTCGCCGCCTTCTTCTCGTCACCAACGGCGAGGATGCGCAGCAGGGTCATCTGCTGGCGGTGGCCGTTCTTGCGGCGATAGTTGTGGCGGCGGCGCTTCTTGAACACCACGACCTTCTCGCTCTTCGCCTGCGCGATGATCTCGGCCGAAACCACAACCTTCGCGGCGTCGGCGATGTCGGCGCCCTCGCCAGCCAGGAGGACGTCGCCCAGCGTGACCTTGTCGCCGGCTTCACCCGCCAGCTTCTCGACCGCGATCTTGTCTCCGGCGGCAACCCGATACTGCTTGCCGCCCGTGCGCACTATTGCGAACATGGTACCTGCTATCCGTTTCCAGTGTGTGGCCGCCCACCCCTGCAACGAGCCCCAAGTGCCAAGCGGCAAATGCGAATCGTGCCGAATCGGGCAACACCCCAGCACCCCGCCTTGGGCAGGGGGCCGGAAAGAGAGGCGCCGATAATCGAGAAGGCCGCACCTGTCAACGCGCGATAGCGGGAAACACGCTGCGCGCGCGGGCCGGATTCCACCGGGCTGGCGCTGCGGCATCGGCGTGCTATGGCGATTGCCATGCGCCGCCCCGCCCCCTCCCATCTCGTTGCCGTGACGCTCACCGCGCTGACAGCCGCCTGCGCGGGTCCCGAGGGCGGCTATCCCGCGCTGGCGATCAGCCCGATGGAGCGCGCCTACTGGCAGGCGAAGCCGGTCGAGCCCGGGCCCCCGCCGGGCGAGACGCCGGTGCCCGCCGGCGCCTCGGTGACCGCGAAGCTCGCGGCGCTCACCGCCGATGCCAAGTCCGCTCACCAGCGCTTTCTCGACCGGCTGCCGCGGGCCGACCGCCTGACCGCGGCTGCCAGCGGTAGCGCGATGGGCGATGAAGGCTGGTCGGTCGCCCAAATCGCGCTCGCCGGGCTGGTCTCGGCGCGCAACGACAGCTCGCTCGCGCTGACCGAAATAGACGCAATGGTGCTCGCCGCGCAGCTGGCCTCGGTGAACGCTCCCGCGCCCGAGCTCGCCCCGGCTCGCGCAGCGCACGAACAGGTCAGCGCACTGGTCGACGAGGAAAGCGCGAAGGTGAACGCCTTGACCGCGCGGTTGGCAGGTTAGGTCCAGCGCGCAAGGTCCGCGTGGTCTTCCCCGCGCGGTTCGATCCAGCGCCAGCCCGCGGCGGTGCGCTCGCGCTTCCAGAACCACGCGCGGCTTTTCAGGTGGTCCATCGCGAAGTCGGCTGCGGCGAAGGCATCGCGCCGGTGCCGCGCGGCGGCGGCGACCAGCACGATCGCCTCGCCCGGCCCCATCGATCCGAAGCGGTGGAGCAGCAGCAGCCCGTCGAGCGCCCAGCGCGCCTGCACCTCGGCGGCAAGGTCTTCCATCCCGCCGAGCGTCAGCGGTTCGTAGTGCCGCAGTTCGAGCTCGAGCACCGCCCCCTCGCCCGCTTCGGCGCGCACTTGGCCCAGGAAGCTGACCACCCCGCCCGCCCGGGCATGCGCGGCGGTGAAGCGCGCGAGTTCGGCCGCCGGGTCGAACGCAGCGGCGGCGATGCGGACCTCGCTCGCCACGTCAGCCGCCGCTGACGGGGGGAAGGAAGGCGACTTCGTCTCCCGGGCCGACCAGGGTCTCCCAAGGATGCGCGACCAGCGCGCCGTTGATCGCCACGCGCACGTCGGGCGCCATCACGGCATTGGCGAGGTCGGGATCGAGCCGGTGGGCCAGCACTTCGAGTGCCTGCGGCCCGCCGAGCGCCATGTGCAGCTCGGGCGCGCCCGCGATATCTTCGAGCCGGCCGAGGAATTGCAGCGTCGCGGCCATTCGGGTCAGCCTCCGGTGGTGGACATGTGGCGCAAAAGCGCAGGTGCGGCGCCTGGCGCGTCGATCGCGAAGTGGTGGCGTTCGGGCTTTTCGCCCATCGCCCGCGCGAAGGCCTCTGCCAGTGCCGTGTCCGGATCGTCCGAGCGCAGCGCGGCGCGCAGGTCGACCTTGCCCTCGCCGCCCAGACACATGAACAGCTGCCCGGTCGCGGTGACGCGCACGCGGTTGCAGCCCGCGCAGAAGTTGCCCGTCAGCGGCGTGATGAAGCCGATCCGCCCGCCGGTCTCGGCCACCTCGACATAGCGCGCGGGGCCGCCGCTGCTCGCCACGCTGTCGGTCAGCGTCCAGCGCGCTGCGAGATCGCGCCGCACCGCGTCCAATGGCAGGTAGTGGTCGAAGCGGTCGCCCTCGACCTCGCCCAGCGGCATGACCTCGATCAGCGTCAGGTCGAAGCCTTCACCATGCGCCCATCCGACCAGCGAGGGGATCTCATGCTCGTTGCGCCCCTTGAGCGCGACCGTGTTGATCTTGACCCTGAGCCCCGCCGCCTTTGCCGCTGCGATGCCGTCCAGCACCTGCCCCAGCATGTCGCGCCGCGACAGCCGCGCGAACAGCGCCGGATCGCGCGTATCGAGCGAGACGTTGATCCGATCGACCCCCGCCGCGCGCAGGTCATCGGCGAGTTCGGCAAGGCGCGTGCCATTGGTGGTAAGCGTCAGTTCCTCGAGCCCATCGCCCAGCTTGCGCCCGAGCGCGCGCACCAGCTCGATCATGTCGCGCCGCACCAGCGGCTCGCCGCCGGTCAGGCGGATCTTGGTCACGCCGCGCGCGATGAAGGCGAGCGCCATGCGGTGCATTTCCTCCAGCGTCAGCACTTCGGCGCGCGGCAGGAACTCCATCCGCTCGGGCATGCAATAGGCGCAGCGCAGGTCGCAGCGGTCGGTGACCGACAGCCGCAGGTAGGTGATGCGCCGGTCGAATCGGTCCACCAGCGGAGAGGCGGAAGGAGTGCTCACGTCTCCAGATATACGAAATCGCGGGGGAAGGACTCAAGATGCGCGCCCGCATCGACGAAAATCGTCTGCCCGGTCACCGAACGCGCGCACGCGAGGTAGCGCACGGCCTCGGCGATTTCACCCGGCGTGGCGAGCCGTTCTAGCGGCATCAGCCGTGCAAGCCGCTCCCACTGCGCCTCCGTATAATCGGGCGTGGGCAGCGTCAGCCCCGGCGCCACCGCGTTGACGCGGATGCGCGGCGCCATCGCGCGGGCGAGCGTGCGCGTCGCGGCGTGGAGCGCCTGCTTGGACAGCGTATAGCTGGTCTGATCCGCCACCGGGTTCATCACGCGCTGGTCAACCACGCCGACAACGGCGCCGGTTGCCTCGCCGAGTTCGAGAGCGAAGGCCTTGGACATCAGCGCTGGAGCGAAGACATTGACGCGGAAATGGGCTTCCAGCGATTCGGCGGTCAGCGTCGCGAGCGCATCCTCCCGGAACAGCGAGGCGTTGTTGACCAGCAGGCTCGCCGGCCGGCCCGCCAGCCGCGCGGCAGTTGCCGGCAGCGATTCGGCGCTGGCCGCATGGCCGAGGTCAGCGATGATGCGGTGGACGCTTGCCCCGCTCGCTTCGAGCGCGGCTTGCAGCCCGTCCTCGAAGGTGTCCGAATGGTGCGCGTGGAGCACCAGGTCCCATCCGTCGGCGGCAAGGCAGCGCGCGATCGCCGCGCCGATGCGCCGCCAGCCGCCGGTGACCAGGGCGAGCGGACGCGCCTCACTCACCCCTTGCGCTCGCGCGTCAGGGAGATCCCGATCTCCTCACCGTGCTCGCTGATCGCCAGCTTGACGATCTTGACCTCGACCGAGAGCACGCGGGAATCCTGCGCGAACAGCGTCTCGCAGATGTGATCGGCGACCGATTCGATCAGTTTGAAGTGAACCCCGCGCGGCAATCCCTCTGTCGCGGCCCATTTCAGGTCCATGTAGTTCTTGCTGTCGCTGAGGTGGTTGTCGGGCCCATAGTGGTCCAGCGCCTTCAGCTTCACACGCATCGAGATGCGCAGCGGCTGCGGCCGGCCGGTTTCTTCCGAGTAGATCCCGGTGAGCACGTCGCTCTCGATATTGGTGACTTCAAGAAAGAGGCTGTCGGCCAAGGGGCGGGTTCCTGATACGATCGGGCTGCCGCGACTTGGCAGGGCCGGCGCGAAAAGTCCACGCCCGCGCAGGGGCCTTGCCGTTTTCCCCAGCGGGAAGCCCTGCCGGCCTTGTCCCGCCCTCGCCCCATTGCCTAAGCCCCCTGACGTGGGCGCAAGCGTGATCATTGGCGAGGAAGCGGGCGGCAAGCCTGTCGGCATCGACATCGAGGAACTCCTCGCCACGCGCCTGCTGGTGCAGGGCAATTCGGGCTCGGGCAAATCGCACCTGCTGCGCCGGTTGCTTGAAGAGAGCGCCGGGCTGGTGCAGCAGGTGGTGATCGATCCCGAAGGTGATTTCGTCACGCTCGCCGAACCATTCGGCCACGTGGTGATCGACGGGTCCGAGCACGACGCGAACGGCATCGCCCGGCTCGCCGCGCGCATCCGCCAGCACCGCGCCTCGGTCGTGCTCGCGCTCGACGGACTCGAGATCGAAGGCCAGATGCGCTGCGCCGCGCAGTTCCTGAACACGCTGTTCGATGCGCCGCGCGAGCAATGGTTTCCCGCGCTGGTGGTGGTCGACGAAGCGCAGATGTTCGCGCCCGCCGCGGCCGGAGACGTGACCGACGAAGTGCGCCGCCTATCGCTTGCCGCGATGACCAACCTGATGTGCCGCGGGCGCAAGCGCGGGCTGGCCGGGGTGATCGCCACGCAGCGCCTGGCGAAGCTTGCCAAGAACGTCGCCGCCGAGGCCTCGAACTTCCTGATGGGACGCACCTTCCTCGATATCGACATGGTGCGCGCCGCCGACCTGCTCGGCATGGAGCGGCGGCAGGCCGAACAGATCCGCGATCTCCAGCGCGGCCACTTCCTCGGGCTCGGCCCCGCGATCAGCCGCCGCCCCGTCTCGGTGCGGATCGGCGCGGTGCGCACCGGCGCGAAGAGCGCCGCACCAGCGCTCGCCCCGCTTCCCGAGGCCAGTGCCGAAGACATGAAGGCGATGCTCTTCGCCGACTGGAGCGCGGACGAGCATATCCCCGCCCCGCCCCGGCCTCGCCGCGCCAGCCCCGCGGACAGCGAGGCGCTGGTCGAGACGATTGGCGCATTCGCCCTGCCCGACCTCGTGTCGCCGGACGAAGTCGGGTTGCGCGCCGTCGTCCCCGCGATGGACACCGGCGAACGCGAGGCCACTCTGCGCCGCGTGCTGCGCGCCATGGCAGACCAGCCCGATGCCTCTTTCCAGACGAACGCCGCGCTGCTGCAGGACTTTTCGGTTCGTTGCCGGATGGAGCGGCTGGGCGACCCCGGACTCGACCCGGTGCGCTTCAGGCGCCTGTTCGCGCTGGCGCTCGCCGGGATGGAGGACGCGGGCGACGAACGCTGGGCCGCACTCCTTGAGCATGCACGTGGCGTACCGGACGACATGCTCGCTCCGTTCCTCGCCATCGGCCGCGCCGCGATCGAGGGCGAACCCTGCCCCGGCGACGACGCGCTGGGGCGGCTCTACGGCACGCATTCGCCGGGACGCATCCGCCGCCTGCTGGACTACATGGAGCGCGACGGCCTGATCGTGGTGCGCACCGACTTCGGCGGACGGCGCAGCGTGGGCGTGCCCGGGCTGGGATTGCAGACCGCCGCGCTCGACTAGGCGCGCTGCTGCGCTTCGACCACCGGCGCACCGGTGCGCCGCACAGCGATGATCAATACACCCAGCAGCGCCAGGGCGGTGCCCGCGATCATGTGCGCGTCAAGCTGGTCGCCGGTGATCGTCACGCCAAGCGCAATCGTCGCCAGCGGGGTCATCAGTGTCAGCGGAGCGATCAGGTTCGCTTCGTGCCGCGCGATGAGCCCGTAATAGGCCGTGTGCGCACCCACCGAGACCACCGCTGCCGAAAACACGACCGCCGCGACGAATGGCCAGCCTGCCGCGGTGGCGGCGCCCCACTGGCCGCTTTCGCCCACCGCGCTGGCCGCCGCCAGTGCGACGAAGCTCGACAAGGCTACCCAGGCCTGGAAGCGCAGCGGCGCGATGCCGGGCATCTGCTTCATCAGGATCGCGCCGATCGAACTTGTCACCGCCGATGCGAACACGAACAGCAGGCCAGTAGAAACTGCAAAGCCCGGCTTCCAGATCACCGCGAGGACGCCCAGCAGGGTAAGCGCAATGCCCAGCCATCGCCGCCAGTGGATGCGCTCTCCCAGCACGACGATCGAGAGCAGCGTGGTAACGGGAACGCCCGCCTGCACAACCACCGCCGCAGCCGACGGGGAGGAAGTCGTGAGGCCCACGAACATCAGCCCGAAACTGCCCGCGCCCATGCACAGACCCACCATCACGATCCGCCACAACGGTCGCGGCAGCGGCAGCACCCAGGGCAGGGCAAGCAGCAGAACCAGCGCGAAGCGGACCGAGGCATAGAACAGCGGCGGCACGTCCCAGGTGCTGACCACCAGCTTCGAAACGATGTTGTTGAGGCCCCAGATCGCGCAAACCGCCACCATGATCAGGAAATCGCGGGCGCCCATGGTGCGCGCTCTAGCCGTTGCGCCAGCGCGCGAAGATCGCGGTGGGGAGAAGCCGGCCGTCCGGTCCCTCCTCGCGAATCGCCAGTTCGCCGTGTTCGATCGTGCCGGGCATGTCGGCGAAAGCCTCCGCCAGAAGGCCGCCGATGGCAAGGCTGCTCATGCGGACCGCGTAGACTGTGAGGAACAGGAAGCGGCTCTCGCCGTCGAGCAGCTTGCGGCAGTCGGACACCAGCGCGGGCAAGTGCTCCTCCAGCCGCCAGACCTCGCCGCCGGGACCGCGCCCGAACTTGGGCGGGTCGAGGATGATCCCGTCGTAACGCTTCTCGCGCCGCACCTCGCGCGCGGCGAACTTGGCGGCATCGTCGACGATCCAGCGCACCGGGCGCTCGGCCATGCCCGAGAGCGCGGCGTTCTCGCGCGCCTGGGCGACGGACTTCTTCGAGGCGTCGACGTGCGTGACGGGCCCGTATTGCGACAGCGCCAGCGTGCCGACGCCGGTGTAGCCGAACAGGTTCATCGTCGCGGCATCGGATCGGGCTTCGAGCTGATCACCCATCCAGTCCCACACCGGGGCCATGTCGGGAAAGAAGCCGAGGTGGCGGAAGGGCGTGCAGGACGCGGTGAACTTCACCTCGTTCCACTCAAGTTCCCAGCCCTCGCGCGGGACGGGCGAAGCGAAGTGCCAGCGTCCGCCGCCGTCCTCGTCCGAGCCGGGCACGAACTCGCCCTCGGCCTTCCAGTCGGCGAGCCGCGGCGCCCACATCGCCTGCGGCTCGGGCCGGATGAAGCGATAGCGCCCGTAACGCTCGAGCTTGCGACCGTGTCCGCTGTCGAGCAGCCCGAAATCGGCCCAGCCCGATCCGGCGAGAAGCTGCGACTGCGGGTCGAGTTCAGCCATCAGCCGTTACGCGGCGTCGCCCGTTCGGCGATGTAGGCGGCGACCGCGTCGTAGTCGCCCGGCAGGTGGTCGAAGCGCTCCTCGCGCTCGAACAGGTCGCCCACGCGCGCGGGGAGCGGCGGACGCACGCCTGTGGCGCGCTCGACCGCGTCGACGAACTTGGCGGGATGCGCGGTGGCGAGCGTCACCACCGGCACATCGGCGGGAAGCCCTTCGGCCGCGCGCGCGGCGTGGAGGCCGATCGCGGTGTGCGGGTCGAGCACCTGCCCGGCCGCCTCGAAGGCCCAGCGCATCGCCTGGCTCATGTCGCCGGCATCGGCACGCGCCGAGGTGAACAGCGCCGCCGCGCCTTCGCGCTGCGCGTTGGTCAGCTGCATCGCCTTCGACGCCTCGAAGCCCGTCATCTGCGCCGCAAGCGCCGCGCCGTCGCGGCCGCCCGCGTCGAACAGCAGCCGCTCGAAGTTCGAGGAGACCTGGATGTCCATCGAGGGCGCGGCGGTGGGCACCACCGTGCCGCACGAATAGTCGCCGCTGGCGATCGCGCGCGCGACGATGTCATTGACGTTGGTCGCGACGATCAGCCGTTCGACCGGCAGCCCCATCTTCGCCGCGACATAGCCGGCAAACACGTCGCCGAAGTTGCCGGTCGGCACGCTGAAGGCGACCTTGCGACAGGGTGCGCCGAGCTGGAGTGCGCTGGCGAAGTAATAGACCACCTGCGCCATCAGCCGCGCCCAGTTGATCGAGTTCACCGCGCTGATCGCGAAACGCCCGGTCATCGCGGTGTCGGCGAACATGCGCTTCACCATCGCCTGCGCGTCGTCGAAGCTGCCGTCGATGGCGATGTTGTGAACGTTGGGGGCGAGCACCGTGGTCATCTGGCGGCGCTGCACGTCGGACACGCGGCCGAACGGGTGGAGCATGAAGATGTCCACCTTGGCGCGCCCCGCCACCGCGTCGATCGCCGCCGAGCCGGTATCGCCGCTGGTCGCGCCGACGATGGTGATGTGGTCGTCCCGCTTGCTGAGGAATTCCTCGAACAACAGGCCGAGCAACTGCAACGCCACGTCCTTGAAGGCCAGCGTGGGGCCGTGGAACAGTTCGAGCACCCAATGCCGCTCGTCGAGCTGGACCAGCGGGGTGACCGCCGCGTGGGCGAAGCGGCCATAGGCCTCGCGCGTCAGTTCAAGAAGGCGGTCGGGCGCGATGGAATCGCCGACGAAGGGCTGCATGACCTTCGCTGCCAGTTCGGCGTAGGGCAGGCCGGCCATCGCCGCGATCTCGTCCTGGGTAAATCGCGGCCATTCGCGCGGCACGTAAAGCCCGCCGTCCGACGCGAGGCCGGCAAGCGTGACGCCTTCGAAATCGAGCGCGGGCGCGCTGCCGCGAGTGCTGACGTAGTCCATTGATGCTGTCCTTTGGGCGCGCGGGTTAGCCGCGCGCGCCGGTTCCGGCAAGGCGCTTGCGCAGTGCCAGCGCATAGGTCACCGTCGCGGCGAAAGCGAAGGCGAACCACTGGAGCGCGTAGGACAAGTGCCCCATCGGCGTCGGGTCCGGCGGGCCGGCGCGTTCGAGGGGCGCAAGGCCAGCCTGCGGCGGATCCGCGACGAGCCGTGCGCCCGAAAGGCCCTCGGTGACCCAGCCCGTCACCTCGCCCCCGCTCCACGCCGGTTGGGCGGGCCCGTTCGACCAGCCCAGCGCGACTTCGGCCGTACCGCCGCCGCGCAGGCGGCAATGGGCGATGTGCGACCAGCCTGGCTGGTCCGCCGACGAACGCCCGGACAGCGCGTCGAAGCCGGTCACCTGCAGGCAATCGACCCGGCTTCGATAGAACAGCGCCGACTCCAGTTCGGCCGGCGAGGTCGGCCACGACACCTCGCCGCCGCCCGCGCGCGCCGCCTGGTATTGCGCGATCAGGCCTTCCTTCCACTGCTTGCGATGCAATTGCCACACGCCGAGGCCGATCATCGTGGAGACACCCGCCAAAACAAGCAGTGTCGGGATTATCGGAATGCGGCGAATCATGGCGCTGGAGGTCAATCGTCCTTGAGGCGGCCCTGCCCGGCGGCACGGCGATATTCGGCGATCAGCAACGCGGCCTTGGCGACGCGCAGCGCCCCGATCACGGCGCCGGCGGTGATCGGCACCCACAGCAGCACGTGAACCCACCACGGCGGCGAGAACTTGAAGTCGACCACCACGGCGAGGATCACGATCATCGTGCCGATGATCAGCGTCAGAAACGCGGCCGGGCCGTCACCGACGTTGAACTGCGTGTAGTCGAGCCCGCAGGTGCGGCAGCGGCTGGCGAACTGCGCCACGCCGTCGAACAGCATGCCCTTCGTGCCGCAGCGGGGGCACGAAGCGGAAAGGGCAGCCGCGACGAGGCCGGGCTGCCCTTCGGTCTGCTTGTCCGCTGAGTCGGTCATCAGTGGGTCGGGTAACCCCAGCCACCCCAGACGTAGACCACGGTGAACAGGAACAGCCACACCACGTCGACGAAGTGCCAGTACCACGCCGCCGCTTCGAAACCGAAGTGCTGGCGCGGCGTGAAGTCGCCGTTGTAGGCGCGCTTGAGGCAGACGGCGAGGAAGATGGTGCCGACGATCACGTGGAAGCCGTGGAAGCCGGTCGCCATGTAGAAGGCCGAACCGTAGGTGTTCTTGCCGAAGGCGAACGGCGCATGCATGTACTCGTAGGCCTGCAGCGAGGTGAACAGCATGCCCAGCAGGATCGTCGCCCACAGGCCCTTCTTGAGCCCGTCGCGGTCACCATGGATCAGCGAATGGTGCGCCCAGGTGACCGTAGTGCCCGAGCACAGCAGGATCAGCGTGTTGATCAGTGGCAGGTCGAACGGATCCATGACCGCTTCGATCGCCTTGGGCGGCCACTGCCCGCCAACCACGTCGGCCAGCTGCGAGGGGAACAGCGAGAAATCGAAATAGGCCCAGAACCAGCCGACGAAGAACATCACTTCCGAAGCAATGAACAGGATCATGCCATAGCGCTGGTGGAGCTGCACGACCGGGGTATGATCGCCCGCCTTGGCTTCGGCCACGATCTTGGTGAACCACTGGAACATGCTGGCCAGCAGCACCGCCATGCCGAGCCACGGCACGAAGTGGCCGCCCGGCAGCGAGTGCATGAACAGCACCATGCCCGAAGTGAAGGTCAGCGCACCGATCGTGGCGACCAGCGGCACGATGTCGGGCGGAAGGATGTGATAATCGTGGTTCTTGGTGCCGGCCATGGCTGTTCAATACCCCCACATTTGACGTGCCCCTCTCAGTCGGGAACGCCTAGGTTGAATGCTCTCTATCGTCGCCCGGCGCGCCGGTCCAGTGCCTTTGCGGGCGTCATTTCTTTGCCAGCGACGGACTGTCGGCGGCGACATGGAACGTATAGCTGAGCGTGATCTGCTCGGTATCCTTCGCGTCCTTGTCGTCGAGGATCTTGGGATCGACGTAGTAGATCACGGGCATGCGCACCTTTTCGTGCGGCTGCAGCGTCTGCTCGGTAAAGCAGAAGCACTGGATCTTGTTGAAATAGGCCGCCGCGGCGTCGGGCGAAACGTTGAAGCTGGCCGTGCCGGTGATCGTCTGGTCCGAATTGTTCTCGGCGTCGAACAGCGCCATCGAGCGCGAGCCGATGGAAATCGTCTGCGTGATCTGTTCGGGCTTGAAGGCCCAGGGCATGTCGCGGTCGATGTTGGCGTCGAAGCGGATCGAGATTGTCTTGCCGATCGCCTTGATGCCGCTGGCCTGCAGTTCGTCCACGCGCCTGGGCGTTCCGCCATAGCCGGTGACCTGGCAGAACACGCGGTAAAGCGGCACCGCCGCGTAACCGAGCCCGAGCATGCCCAGCGCGATCAGCAGCATCGCGAAGCCGACGCGGCGGTTGCGCGCCTTGCGGTTGTCCGATTCGGGGGTGGGCGTGGTCGCCATGGCGCTTACAGGTGCCCCTTCGCCTTCATCTTGACGATCGTGATGGCGAAGAACAGCACCACCAGTGCCGCCAGCACCAGCCCGAGTGCACGGTTGCGCGAGCGCTGGCGGGCGCGAAAGGCTTCCATGTCCACGGGGATGTCGGCGGGCTTTTCTGGCGGCGTGTCGTCGGTCATCATTGCAGTCCCGCAAGGCTCGCGAAGCGATCGGCGACCAGCATGCCGAACAGCGCGAACAGGTAGAGGATGGAAAAGCCGAACAGGCGCTTTTCCGGTTTCATCCGGTCGCCCTCGACAGCGCGGCGTGTTCCCACCGGAAGCGAGAAGGCGATGAAGGCGAGCCCCAGCACCAGCGCCGAGACGCCATAGACGATCCCCGTCGCGCCGATCAGCCAGGGCGCCAGCGCGATCGGCAGCAGCAACACGGCATAGGCCAGGATCTGCCGGCGCGTTGCAGCTTCGCCCGCGACCACCGGCATCATCGGGATGCCGACCTTGGCGTAGTCGGTCTGCACGAACAGCGCGAGCGCCCAGAAGTGTGGCGGGGTCCAGACGAAGATGATCGCGAACAGCAGCACGGGCATCAGCGTGACGTGGCCCGTCGCCGCGACCCAGCCGATCAACGGCGGGAACGCGCCCGCGCCGCCGCCGATCACGATGTTCTGCGGCGTGCGCGGCTTGAGCCACACCGTGTAGACCCACGCGTAGTAGAAGATGGAGACCGCGAGCAACGTCGCCGCGAGCCAATCGATCGCAAGGCCCATGACCATCACAGAGCCGCCCGACAGCGCGAAGCCGAAGTCACGCGCGCTGGTCCGGTCCATGCGGCCCGCGGGAAGCGGGCGCGCCTGCGTGCGCTTCATTCCCGCGTCGATATCTGCTTCCCACCACTGGTTGAGCGCCGCCGCGCCGCCAGCGCCGACCGCGATGCACAGGATCGCGACGAAGCCCAGCACCGGGTTGATCGAGACGGGCGCCGCCAGCATGCCGCACAGCCCGGTGAAGATCACGAGGCTCATCACACGCGGCTTGGTCAGCGCAAAGAAGTCGCGCCAGTCGGTGGGCATGACGAGGGGCGTGGGATCGACCATGGCGGACATCAGTTAGCGGATTCGAGCCGTGCAAGCCAGTCGAGCAGCAGCGCGTTGACCTCTGCTGGGCGCTCCTGCTGCGTCCAGTGGCCGCAGCCTTCGAGTACGTGGCCTTCGACCCTGGGAGCAAACATGCGCATCATCGCCACCGGGTCGGCAACCGCGCCGAACAGCGTCGTCGCGGGATCGCGGCTGCCGCCGATGAACAGCGCAGGGCTCTCGATGCGCTTGCCCTGCCAGCCCTGCAGCCATTCATAATCGGCCTCGTGGTTGCGATAACGGTTCAGGGGTCCGCGGAAACCCGAGGCCTTGAACTCGGCTGCGTAGAACGAAAGATCCGTGTCCGACAGCCAGCCGGGCAGGCCCTCGGGATCGGTCACGTCGGGCAGACCGTCGAGGAAGGTCGCACCTGCCGGCTTGTCCCAGTAGTCGCCCTCGGGCACATCGCCCGAGATCGAATACATCATGCGCCGCACGAAGGCGCGCGGATCGGCTTCGGCCTCGGCTTCGGCGACGCCAGGCTGCTGGAAGTATTCCTGGTAGAAGAACCGGCCCCTGGACGTGAAATGTTCGCGGAACACCTCGGTGAAGGGGCGCTGCGGTACGCCCGCGAAGGGCACCGACAGGCCGGCGACCGCGCGGAACCGATCGGGGTTGGTCAACGCCGAGTTCCAAACGATCGGCGCGCCCCAGTCATGCCCGACGAGGATCGCGGGCGCTCGGGGCGAAAGCGCGTGCGCCACGCCGACCACGTCGGAAACGATGTGCTCAAGCGAATAGGCCGGGACCTCGTGCGGCTTGTCCGATCCGCCGTAGCCGCGCACGTCGATCGCGCAGACCGTAAAGCCGGCCTCCGCCACAGGGCCGATCTGGTGACGCCACGAATACCAGCTCTCGGGAAAGCCGTGGACCATCACGACCAGCGGGCCCTCGCCCGCCACGGCCGCGCGCAGCGTCAGTTCGCCGGCATCGATCCTGCGCATTTCGACCATCGCGATGTCTTCCGGCTTTCCTTCGCCAGGGCCTCTGGAAAAGCGAACACCCCGGCCCATCGGGACCGGGGTGTGCGGTTCGGTCCGTTTCCGTGCCGGCTCAGTGATGAGCCAGTTCGTCGATGACCGGCAGGGTCTCGAACTGGTGGAACGGCGGCGGGCTCGACAGCGTCCACTCCAGCGTGGTCGCGCCTTCGCCCCAGTAGTTCGGTGCGGCCTTCTTGCCCGCGACGAACGCGTAGATGATGTTCACGAAGAAGATCACGACCGAGACCGACATGATCATGTAGCCGATCGTCGAGATGTGGTTCCAATAGGCGAACGCCGGAGTGTAGTCGGGATACCTGCGCGGCATGCCCTGAACACCCAGGAAGTGCATCGGGAAGAAGATCAGGTTCACGCCGACGAAGAAGATCCAGAACTGGATGTGGCTGAGCAGTTCGGAGTGCATCCGCCCGCTCATCTTCGGGAACCAGTAGTAGAAGCCCGCGAACAGCGCGGTGACGGCACCCAGCGACAGCACGTAGTGGAAGTGGCCGACCACGTAGTAGGTGTCCTGGAGGTTGTCGTCGATCCCGCCGTTGGCGAGCACCACGCCGGTCACGCCGCCGACGGTGAACAGGAAGATGAAGCCGATCGCCCAGACCAGCGGGCTCTTGAACTCCAGCGATCCGCCCCACATCGTCGCGATCCACGAGAAGATCTTGATGCCGGTGGGCACCGCGATGACCATCGTCGCCGCGGTGAAGTACATCTTCACGTCCTCAGACAGGCCAGTGGTGTACATGTGGTGGGCCCAGACGATGAAGCCGACCACACCGATCGCGACCATGGCGTAGGCCATGCCGAGGTAGCCGAACACAGGCTTTTTCGAGAAAGTCGAGATGATCTGGCTGATCATGCCGAAGCCCGGCAGGATCATGATGTACACCTCGGGGTGGCCGAAGAACCAGAACAGGTGCTGATAGAGCACCGGATCGCCGCCACCCGACGGATCGAAGAAGGTCGTGCCGAAGTTGCGGTCGGTGATCAGCATGGTGATCGCCGCGGCGAGCACCGGCAGCGCCAGCAGCAGCAGGAACGCGGTGACGAGGATCGACCACACGAACAGCGGCATCTTGTGCAGCGTCATGCCCGGCGCGCGCATGTTGAGGATGGTTGTGATGAAGTTGATCGCGCCCATGATCGAGGCAGCACCGGCAAGGTGCAGCGAGAAGATCGCGAAGTCGACCGCTGGCCCGGGCGAGCCATAGGTCGACAGCGGCGCATAGACGGTCCAGCCGGTACCCGCACCGTGGCCGGCGACGTCTCCGGGCACGAAAGCGGAGATCATCAGCGAGGTGAAGCCCGCGACGGTCAGCCAGAACGAGATGTTGTTCATGCGCGGAAAGGCCATGTCGGGCGCGCCGATCATGATCGGAACGAACCAGTTGCCGAATCCGCCGATCATCGCCGGCATGACCAGGAAGAACACCATGATCAGGCCGTGCGCGGTGATCAGGACGTTCCACAGGTGCAGCGTCGTGGTGAAGTCCTTGCCGTTCTCGCCAAGGAAGCTTGCCCACCAGCCGAGATACTGGATACCCGGCGCGGCGAGTTCGGCGCGCATGATGCCCGATACGGCGCCACCGATCACGCCCGCCATGATCGCGAAGATCAGGTAGAGCGTGCCGATGTCCTTGTGGTTGGTCGACATGAACCAGCGCGCGAAGAAACCCGGCTTGTGGTCGTGGTCGTGCGCGTGGTCATCGTGGTGGGCCTGGAAGCCCTCGGTGCCGGCAGGAATGGTAGCCATGAGTTTGGACCCTGTCCTTTTCGATTGCTTCTGGGCTCAGGCGGAAGGAGCCGCGGACGCGGCGGGAGCGGGAGCGCCGGCCGCGGGAGCCGGAGCGGCGGGGGCCGGAGCGGCAACGCCTTGTTCACCCTCGATCGAGGCGTTCACCTGGCCGCCCTGCTGCTTCACCCAGTCGTTGAACACCGGCATCGACACCGCCTCGACGGCGATCGGCATGTAGCCGTGCTTGTCGCCGCACAGTTCGGAGCACTGGCCGTAATAGACGCCCGGCTTGTCGATGAAGAGCAGCTTCTCGTTGATGCGGCCCGGGATCGCGTCGAGCTTGAACCACAGCGAGGGCACCGCGAACGAGTGGATCACGTCGGCGCCGGTGGTCTGCAGACGGATCGGGACGCCGGCGGGCACAACCATCCGGTTGTCGACCTCGAGATGCTCGGGGCCGTCCCAGGGCTTGGAGCCGTCTTCGCGCACGCCGGGGTTCACAACCGGCTGGCCGGGAGTGTTGAGCATGTACGAAATGACCTCGAACCCGCCGTTGTCGGGATAGGTATAGCCCCAGTACCACTGGTAGCCGGTGACCTTGACGGTCAGCGCGTTCTTCGGCGGGGCCTTGTACTGGTTCGCGAGCAGGCGGATCGAGGGAACCGCGATCACCACCAGGATCAGCACCGGGACGAGCGTCCAGACCACTTCGATCATGGTGTTGTGCGCGGTCTTCGAAGCGACCGGGTTCGCGCGGCGATTGAAACGCGCAATCACCACCAGAAGCAGGATGAGCACGAAGATCGTGATCGCGACGATGATCGGCAGCAGCACGTAATCGTTCATCGCCAGGGCTTCCTGCCCGGTCGGAGAAAACTGCTTCTGGAAGGTGACGCCACCATCGACCGGCATGCCGATGCCCGGAGTGGGCTTCTGCGGGGTATAGGTCGCGCCGCTCTTGGCAGCCGCCGAATCGCTGGCAGCCGCGCTCGGCGCTGCGGCCGCCATCGGCGCTTCGACGGGGGCGGCTGCGGGAGCCGCTGCCTGCGCCAGTGCCTGAGGAGCGACGGTCAGGGCGAGCGCGAGGCCCGCGGCACGCGCCGCTTTTCCGAAGATTCGCATGGTGTGGGAAAGACTCATCGCCGTTGTTTCCACCTGTCCCTGTTCGGCGCCTTGGGATAGCGCGCCCCTGCTCGATATACCGGAGGGCATATTAGCGTAATTGCATGACTTGCCCGTCCACTCAACCGCCCCTACGGCGATTTTTGACCTAGCGCAACGTCGCCGTCTATGGACCGGCGACGAAATCAGGGAAGATTCTCCAACCATGCAAGACGAAGAGGTTCTCGCCGAATTCCGAGCGAGCCAGGCGCTGCTCGAAGGGCATTTCCTGCTCTCCTCGGGCCGGCACAGCGCGCACTACCTGCAATGCGCGCGCGTGCTGATGGATCCGATGCGCGCTTCGCGCCTCGCCGCAGCGCTCGCCCAGAAGATGCCGCGCGAGGTGCGCCAGCAGATCGGCAAGGTCGTTTCGCCGGCGATGGGCGGGGTGATCATCGGCCACGAGATGGGGCGCGCGCTGGGCGTGGAGGCGATGTTCGTCGAGCGGCCCGACGGCACATTCGAGCTGCGCCGCGGCTTCAGCCTCGAACCGGGCGACAAGGTGCTGATGGTCGAGGACGTGGTCACCACCGGCCTTTCCAGCCGCGAGGCGATCCGCGCGATCGAGCAGGCGGGCGGCGAAGTGATCGCCGCGGCCGCGCTGGTCGACCGCTCGGCCGGGACGGTCGACCTGGGCGTGCCGTTCTTCCCGCTCGTCGCGCTCAACTTCCCGACCTATGCGGAGGACGAACTGCCGCCCGAGCTTGCCGCCAAACCCGCGGTCAAGCCGGGCAGCCGCGCCAAACCCTGAAGTAGCCAAGTCCCGAAGGATCCAAGGCATGTCGAGCACCCTCAACCCCGGCAAGCTGCGTCTCGGCGTCAACATCGACCACATCGCCACGGTCCGTAACGCGCGCGGCGGTGACAATCCCGATCCGGCGCGTGCGGTCGAGGCGATCGTCGCCGCTGGCGCCGACGGCATTACCGCGCACTTGCGCGAGGACCGGCGCCACATCCGCGACGAGGACATCGCGCGGATCATGGCCGCGACCGACCTGCCGCTGAACCTGGAAATGGCGGCGACCGAGGAGATGGTCGCCATCGCGCTGCGCCACAGGCCGCACGCCGCCTGCATCGTCCCCGAAAAGCGCGAAGAGCGCACCACCGAGGGCGGGCTCGACGCCGCCGGGCAGTTCGATCGGCTTGCACCGCTGGTGGCGCGGCTGTCCGATGCGGGCATCCGCGTCAGCCTGTTCATCGAACCTGATGCGCGGCAGGTCGAGGCGGCCTTGAAGCTCAAGGCCCCGGTGGTCGAGTTCCACACCGGCGAATATGCCAACCTCACTGGCGAGGAACGCGCGGTGGAACTCAAGCGCATTGCCGACATGGCCGCATTGGCGGCGAAGAACGGGATCGAGCCCCACGCGGGCCATGGGCTCACTTACGACAATGTGGTGCCCATCGCCGCGATCCCGCAGGTCGCCGAGCTCAACATCGGGCACTTCCTGATCGGCGAGGCGATCTTCGTCGGGCTGGAAGCGAGTTTGCGGCGGATGCGCGATCTGATGGATTCGGCGCGGTGATCATCGCCATCGGCTCCGACCTCTGCAACATCGAGCGCATCCAGGCCTCGCTCGAACGCTTCGGCGAGCGTTTCGAGCTGCGCGTGTTCACAGAGGTCGAGCGCGCCAAGGCCGCCAAACGTCCGTTCACGCGCGCGGGAACCTATGCGAAGCGCTTCGCCGCCAAGGAAGCGTTCTCCAAGGCGGTCGGCACCGGCTTCAAGGCGGGAGTGTTCATGAAGGACATCGGCGTGGTCAACGCACGTTCGGGCGCGCCCACGCTGGCGCTGACCGGCGGCGCGGCGGCGCGGCTCGCGGCGATCACGCCCGAGGGGCACGAGGCGGTGGTCCACTTGACGCTGACCGATGACCATCCCTGGGCGCAGGCCTTCGTGGTGATAGAGGCGCGCGCGCTGTGAGCGATGAGAGCAAGCCTGAAGGGACACCGTATTCGGTGTCCCCGCCGGAGTCGCCACCTGGCGGAGACACCGAATACGGCGTCCCCGGGCAGGTCGCTGACGACGACGGCGAAGCGCATGTCGACTGGTGGGGCGAGTTGCGCGGGCTGGTATTCATGCTGCTGGCGGTGCTTGGCTTCCACACCTTCATCGCCAAGCCCTTCTATATCCCCTCTACCTCGATGATGCCAAACCTGCTGGTGGGCGATCGGCTGGTGGTGGCGAAGTATCCCTATGGCTGGAACTGGTCGTCAGTCTCCTTCCACCTGCTGCCACGCGGCCATTGGCGCCTGTTCCCGCGCAATCCCAAGTACGGCGACATCGTGATCGTGGTGCCGCGCGGCGGCAACGAGGACTACATCAAGCGCGTCGTCGCGCTGCCCGGCGACCGGATCGCGGTGGTCAACGGCCAGATCGTGCTCAACGGCAGGCCCGTGCCGCAACAGGTGGAGCCGCCGCTCGACCTGCCGGTCGACGCCAACCAGCCCTGCGACCCGTCCGAATACCCCGGCCTGCGCTTCCGCGACGCGCAGGGGCACGACTTCTGCGAACTGCCGATCCTGCGCGAGACGATGCCCAACGGCGCGAGCTACAGTGTGATCGACCTCAGGCAGGGCTCGCCGCTCGACGACTATCCCGAGATCCGGGTGCCGCCGGGCCAAGTGTTCCTGATGGGCGACAACCGCGACGTCTCGGCCGACAGCCGCGTGCCGGTTTCGGAAAAGGGGTTGGGCGGGCCGGTGCCGCTGTCCGACGTGGGCGGGCGGGCCGAGTTCGTCACCTTCTCGCTCGACGGCAGCGAGGGCTGGAACCCGATGTCATGGTGGCGCGCGGCGCGCGGCTATCGCGCACTGACCAGCTTGCACCCGGCGCTCGATCAGCACA
Source organism: Pseudomonadota bacterium (assembly GCA_021782155.1). GTDB lineage: Bacteria > Pseudomonadota > Alphaproteobacteria > Sphingomonadales > Sphingomonadaceae > Novosphingobium. Next base: position 1,831 of record JAJXVK010000001.1, on the reverse strand, counting down.
GGAAGGCGCCATGAGCACGAGCGAGGAATCCCGCCCCCGCGCACCGGGCCCCACCGACATCCGCGACGAGACCGTGCGCAGCGAGGCCAAGAAGGCCGCGGTATGGATCGGCATGGCCGCGCTGTTCGCGCTGGTCGTTCTGCTCGCCCAGCCGCTGCTGGTGATCTTCGGCGGCATCGTCTTCGCCGCGATGATCGATGGCGGCGCGCGGCTGATCGGCCGCGTGCTGCCGCTGCCGCGCACGATCCGGGTAGTCATCGTGCTGCTCGCCGCGACCGCCTTCCTCGTCTGGCTGGTGATCTTCGGCGGCAGCCAGATCGCAGCCCAGGCCGGCGAGTTCCCCGCCGTGGTCCAGGCGCAGGTGACCCGCCTGCTCGACCTCGCGCGTGCGCACGGCGTTGACGCCGCCCATCTCGACGTACGCGGCCTTATCGATTCGGCGCTGGGCGGGGTCGGCTCGGTGACGCGCTGGATCGGTGGTGTGTTCGGCGGGCTGACCACGCTGTTCCTGATCATGATCCTTGGCATCTACATCGCGCTCGAACCCGCGCTCTACCGGCGCGGCGTCGCCTGGATGCTGCCGCGCGGGGAACGCGACTATTTCGAGGAGACCGCGGCGCGGATGAGCCGTTCGCTGCGCATGCTTCTGTTCGGGCGGGTCCTCGGCATGGCGGTCGAAGGCGTGGCGACGGGCGTGCTTCTGGCGATCTACGGCGTACCGATGGCCGCGCTGCTCGGCCTGCTGACCGGGCTGCTCGCCTTCCTGCCCAACATCGGCGCGCCGATTTCGGGCACGCTGATGGTGCTCGTCGGGTTCTCCGGCGGACCCGACATGGGAATCTACTGCATCATCGTCTACCTCGTGGTGCAGACGGTCGACGGCAACGTGATCGTGCCGATGGTCGCAAAGAAGACCGCCGACCTTGCCCCCGCGCTGGTGCTCGGCATGCAGCTGATCTTCGGCGTACTGTTCGGCATTCTCGGGCTCGCGCTCGCCGACCCCTTCGTGGCGATGGTCAAGATCGCGCTCGAGCGTCAGTCCAACCGCCATCACGGCGACGAAGCGGCCTGAGACGCGGGCAACGGAGCACGATCGGACAATGGCTCGCAAGTTCCTCTATTTCGTCGCCGTCCTGGTGGTGATGACGCTGGCCTCGTTGCTGGCGCTGCGCATCTGGTCGATGCAGCTTGCCGAATTCGCCTTCGTACCGCGCGTGCCGTTCGAGCAGCTCCCCCCCCTGTCCGCCAGGGCCTACGACGATCCGAGGATGTGGCTGGCGCGGCCCGGAATGGGGTCGGGCGATCCCGCGCAATGGTTGCCCTCGGGCATCTCGCAGGGCTCAGCACCGAGATCGCGCGCGGCCGTGTTCTTCATCAACCCCACGAGCTATTTTGCGCGCCGGACCTGGAACGCCCCGCTCGACGACCACACGGCAAACCAGCGCGCGGACCTGTTCGCGAGGGGCATGGCGAGCGCGTTCAACCGCTCGGCCGATCTGTGGGCGCCGCGCTACCGCGAAGCCACCTTCGGCGTTTTCCTGACCACCAGGCCCGAGGCGCGGCAAGCGCTCGACCTCGCCTATGGCGACCTCGAGAACGCCTTTGCCCACTTCATCGCGAGCCTTCCAGCCGACCAGCCGGTAATCCTCGCCGGACACAGCCAGGGCGCACTGCAGCTGATGCGCCTGCTGAAGGACCATGTCGCGGGGACGCCGCTGGCGACGCGGGTGATTGCGGCCTACGTCGTCGGCTGGCCGGTCTCGACGCAGCACGACCTGCCTGTCCTTGGCCTTCCCGCCTGCACAGCTCCCGACCAGGCGGGTTGCGTGAT